>JAUIKP010000114.1 GCA_030430725.1 Nitrospiria bacterium | reverse complement strand
ACGGTGGTGTGGGTATTCAGCTCCCAGGAAACATGGTGGTGGGCTGGCGATTCCATCATATGTCGGATGCTACGATTTATGGAAAGAGTCGCGGGGTAGATTTGCACATGCTGGAACTGAGTTACCATTTCTGAAGATATGCATGGTCTTTGCGTACGGCTCTTGCACCAAACATCGGTGAGAAGAATGACATCTGTTGCCTCTCCCCTGCATGACGTCCGATCTGTCTTCACTTTCTCTAGGGGATGGAAAGAGACAGGTGGGGAGTGTTGAATAAAAAAGATTTTCAAGGGCAAATTTGCCCAGGATGAGATGACTCATTAAAGATTCCGGGTCGGTTCAAACAAGCAGGCCCTGAGTCTTCCCGAAGGGTCCGTCCAGTCCTGCCCTGAGTCATGTCGAAGGGAAGGCCGCAGCCATTTTTACGCGCGGAGCGTACATGTAGTACGTGAGTATGGAACAATGGCGACCTGCCTGCGCGAAGCCGCTACGGCGGAGGCAGGGATCGCCGCTGGCGGCTTTTTTCAACAGACCCAGGTGGGTTAGGTTGCGGAAGAAAGGATGCCCCCCCGGGAGGCGAAATTCCCTTTAATGTGACCGATTTTCAAGGAAGGTGCCGTCTCCTCGGCGCTAGAAAAACGACCTCCTCTGGCTGCTAGCCTCCATAGACATTAATCAAATGGTTGTCAATCAGGTGATTTAATAAGTCGGTGCGCGAGATCATACCAAGAAGCTTGCCATCACGCACGACGGGAATCCGGATAATCTGATGCTTGATCATGTGTTTCACGATTTCCTCCGCTGTTGCGGTTTCTTCAACCGTCACCGGGTTCATGGTCATGACGTCTTCTGCCTTTAGGCTGTGCAAATCATTTCCATCGACCAGGGCTTTTAACACATCAAATTCGGTGACCATTCCTACCAGATGATTGCCCGGTTCAATGACCGGTACTCCGCTAAACGTGCCGGAATGGATGAGAATCGAGAGGTCACGAGCACTATACTGCCGGGTGACCGCGACCATACGAGTTTGCATAAGATCACGCGCCTTAATGTGAAGATTAGGTGTAGCCATGAAACCTCCTAATAGACCAATAGAAATTCCCTATGGGGCGATCCTGTTTTAGGACCATGTGGACGTGTATCGTAAATTTCGCACAGTAGTTCTAGCAAAACATATGGCCGTTCGATTTCCGGGTTCTTCTTGCTATTCTTGTCACCATCGTATCTCTGTTGTGTATGCATGGATCGGATGCGAACGATGACTATACAACAGGGAGATACCTAAGGTCTCATGGAGGTAGTTTTTTACCATAATCAACAAGCAGAAGGGATTTCAGGTGCCAAAAGACTGAAAAATCCTGGCTCATCCGACATGCGCTATGTTTGTCAGGGTGTGTTGGCCGGCAATCATGATTCCTGGCTCTTGTATTGACGGCCAGGTTTTGTTGTTTAAAGGTTTAGCTGAATCTGGCGGCGTTTTGACCAAAGACTGTTATCTATTGAGAAAAATGAGGTACTCTCTTAAGAAGATGTTCCTGTGAGCGAGATATCCCATCTTATAGCGATGGCATGCTTAGGAGAATGAAGAAAAATCATGGCCGTTGTTATTCAGCGATTCGAACCGGGGACCTTGCAAGCCAAGGTGCAAGCCAGAACCGCTTATGCTATGTACCGAGGCGCGATTCATAGGATTCCCACCCGTTTCGAGTTGGTGGAACAAGCCGGTGTCAATTTTGTTATTCGAATTGTCTCCAATTTGTCCGGGAAGGTGCAGGCAAAGGTCGATCAACGGCACCCCTCCAAGACTGCCAAAATGGATCAGGACCCCTTTCTGCCTTACGATCAGGATCTGTTTGTGGCGGACATTTCCGATACCCATCTGTGTTTATTGAATAAATTTACCGTTCTGAATCATCACATACTTATGGTAACCCGATCGTTTCAGGAACAGGAATCCTTCCTCACGCTGAGTGATTTCGAAGGCGTGTTGCTCTGTTTGAACGAATTGGAAGGGCTTGTTTTTTATAATGCGGGGAAAGCTGCCGGCGCGAGTCAACGACATAAGCATTTACAAATGGTCCCGCTTTCCTTCACCTCTGAAGTGCCTCAACTTCCCATTGAACCTCTTTTGAAGACAGCCCGATTTGGGGAAATGATTGGGAAGGTTCCCGGGTTTCCTTTTACCCATGGGTTGCTCCGAATGAATTCCGAATGGATCGTTTCGCCCTTGAACGGGGCACAAGAGTTGCTGAAGCTATATCTCCATATGTTACGGGTTCTCGGGGTGTCGGATGGTGGAACGGGAGGGGAAACCAGGAGCCCTGGTCCATATAATTTACTAGTCACACGAGAGTGGATGTTATTGATTCCACGATCCACTGAGTGTTTTGAAGACATTTCCGTGAATGCCTTGGGTTTTGCCGGAGGCTTTTTGGTGAAGAATGAGTCGGAGCTTGATCGGTTGAAAACATGTGGGCCCATGACCGCACTGTGTCAAGTGGGCTGGTGCTAGGGGAATTCCCCCAGGTTTTCCCCTTGCACTTCCATGAGTATATTTACAGCATAGTTTGTGGTGATGCGAGTGCCTGTTGTCTCTAAAACTCAAATCGAGAGGGAAGAAATTACTATGGATCTTCAAATTGACAGTCGCAATGTGACCATGACCCCACGGTGGAAAACGGAAATTGAAAGTCGGATAGCTGACCTACAGGCCGGCCATGAGGATCTGATCCACGGGCGGGTGACGCTCACCAAAAATGCCCATCACAAAAAATCCCAAAATGTGGCAGAAGCCCTCGTCGTTGTGACATTGCCGGGTCGACATACGCTCACGGCCAGAAAAGAGGAGAAGACGTTTGAAGAGGCCATTCGCTCGGCGTTTGTTGCCCTTGGGATCGAATTGAAAAAATTTCGAGACAAGCGATCTTCGAAGGAGATTCGAGTCCCCCCTATTCCCTTACGCGGAGTGATCTCGAAATTGTTTCCCCTGGAAGGGTACGGCTTTCTTATTCAGGACGGAGGAGGAGAGGTCTATTTCCACAAAAATGCCGTACACGGCATGAAGTTCGAGGACCTTGAGGATGGGGTGGAGGTCTTGTTCAATGTTGAGGACGGGGAAAAAGGTCCGCAGGCGACCACGGTCAATCCGCTTCCCGGTGTCTCAGGAGCCGTCGATAAAGCTGCCTTTTCCTAAAGCGGCTTGGCCAAGAAAGACAGCGATTTTAAAAGAGTTTTTTTTCTTTTGGGAGGAAGCTCGGTGTTTGGCAGAGGCAGGAATTTTCTGTTCCCTGGAAGTGGGTGTATAGATTTTTCACATTGAATTGGTCGATGGGCTGTATGCATGTCGGATGTGATCGGGTTGGGCACCCCGCACATTCTGCCGAGGAATAATCATGGAAGAAGACGGTCCGGGTTGGAAGGCCAGGGCGGCTGAAAGGACGGCTTGGGGGTTCAGGCGATTGCATGTTGTCGGGTTTTTTAGTGGATGCAGGTTTTCGATCCGTCCAACCCGGGTACGCCGTTTCAGAGCCAACCGTAAGCCCCCTTCCTTTGCATAAAAGGCATTCTGTCCCAACCATCAAATTTTCTCAATGGCAGAGCTATTCACCCAGGTCTTCCGATTGAGGGTGCTCTCCCCCCACGACGGCAGAACGATCCGCTCACGGGTCGAGAGCGGCCACCAGGTAGCCGGATCACTCCAAAGCCCGACGCCGTGTGGAGACGTCGGGCTATTGGTTTTTATCGCTGGATAGTTTTAAGGGGTACGCCTTTGTAAGATCGGGTTTCGAGGACTTTGTATTATCGGGCTGAGGGGCTCCTGTCTATTCACGGTCGGATTTAATGTTTTTGGTCTGTCAACATTCGTGGAACATCCCTGTGAGTTCTGTCCAACAACACAATCTCGTGAGGGGTTTACAGTCTGAGTGTCGATTCTTCGCTCAACCAAATCATTGGGGTTCAGGAGAAAAATCATCAAGAAGTGATCCAGTGAGGTTGCCTCCCCGGAAGTCACACCTCCGGCTCCGGGACCCAGCACATACCCTTTGGTCAATAACTTTTGCACAGCTACGGCACAATCCATCCCTCTGTTGATTTCCACATCGACGGTCGATGACAAATTATCAACCACAAAAGTACTGGTTGCACTCTCGACGCAATCCAAAAGGACAACATTCCGATCAAAAAAAGGGACCTTCTGCGCCTCAGTTACCTCCCCGATTAGAAGGCCTCCTGTCAAACCTCCAAGTACCAATGCTATTCCTAAAACGCTCTTGTTTTGTGAAAGGTTCCTCATGTGGGTCCTCCGTTTGTGTAATTGTGCGAGCCATGCCGGGAACATTTCTTTACCTTTTTGACTGCCTGACTGTGATTGGGGATTGTTGCACTTCTTCGTCTTTCAACCCTCGTTCCGGCTATGGATGTGGCGTGGAACCAACATCCGGTGTAAACGTGGATGACGTTTGGGGGTCTGTTGAAAAAAGCCGCCAGCGGTGTTCCCTGCCTCCGCCGTAGCGGCTTCGCGCAGGCAGGTCGCCATTGTTCCGTGCTCACGTACTCAGTGTACGCTCCGCGCGTCAAAACGGCTGCGGCCTTGCTGGACGGACTTCTTTGAACCGACCCGGAGCCTGTGATGCGTCATCACATCCTGGGCAAATTTGCCCTTGAAAAACTTTATGATTCAACACTCCCTTTGGATAAAAACGCGGGGTCCCTCCTTTGATGAAGTTGAACAAAAAAAGGCCTTTGAGGCTTTCATCATCCTCAAAGGCCCTCCCTTGCCTTAGCCCAATGTGCTCATGCACCGATCAACCGATCCAATTAATCGGCGAAGGAAATTTTTACCACAATTTGAATAAGAATGTCCCACCCCCTTGCGGGTCCGCATGGTGTTGGAAGGGACAGCCTCATGATGTAGGTCCCGAAAAAATCTACACAGGGTCTGAAGGACCGGCTTGAAATTGGCCGGAGTATCGGGAGCAACATGGCGTCGTGTTAATGACAATGGTTGAGGAAAACTCTCAGATTGCCTGGGAATGGAATGCGCAGAAGGTCGGGAGAGAAATCATCTGACAGACGTCTCCGGTTTGCTGAGGTGGGAAGTTTCGGGGTATCGGGGTCCTTCCAGATCAAGCTTCAACGAAAGAAATTTCACGATGTCTTTCAAGGCCACAATGCCGAGGAGACGATCCTTGCCCATGACGATGAGTCGTTGTTTCCGGTCCGGTTCATCAGTGAGAGTGCTTGCATGACGTCGGTATCGGGAGCAATGGTGTTGTGATCATTCAACGGAATGAAAAAGTCGTTGACGGTGCGATGGTCCCGTACTTCGCAAGCCATGTTGTTGACATGGCCTGAGTGAATGCCGCCTTTGGGCTGTGAATGGTTGACCACAGGATAGACGTGGAGGTGTCGGTAGACGTACCTGTCCACGAATCCCCTAATGGAGAGATCCGGCGCCACCGTCACCACACCGGTTGTCATAAAGCGTTGGATCGGTTCTCCTTCGAAAGCCTGCCTGGCGAGCAGTTGATCGTAAGAGGCGCTGGCGGCCCGGTCGAGGAAGAGACCCAGCACGCAGAACCCTATGCCATCCAGTGGCCGGCCGTGGAGGAAATTGAGGATACCCAGGAACAGCAGAAGGAATCCAAAACCCGATCCGATGTGGGAGGCCAGGTGTGTCGCCCATCGAAGATCGCGCTTCCAGCGCCATGATATCGCGTGGAACATGCGCCCTCGGTCGGGGGGGGGAAGGCCGGCCAAAAATTTAACACGGCCAGGACCAGGTTGATACATCCCGGGTAGCCCAGAATTGCCACAACCGGCAGGGGAATGCCTTGCAAGTTTTCCAGTGCGCATGCCCCATAGAACAATCCGGCTAACACGAAACCTGCCGGTGGTCCGGCAATGGCCATGCGGATCTCGGATGGGGCATTCGGCGGCTCTTTGTCCATTTGCGCCACTCCACCGAAAATAAACAAGGTAATGCGGGTAATGGGAATATGGTATCGTCTTGCGACCAGGGAGTGAGACAACTCCTGTAGGTTGAGAGACCCGAATAGTCTGATGGCCCCGGAAATGCCGATCAGCCAATAGGTGGATTCCGGCAAATCCGGATATTCATGCGGAAAGAACCCCATGGCCAGTGACCAGACAATCAGCAGGGCAAGAAAGGTTCAGGTCCAATCGATGCCGACCTTGAATCCCAACAGTTGAAACAGGGTGACGGTGCGTTTGAGCATATGTGGAAATCTTATCAACCCTATGAGCGATGGTTCATGATGATGTCCGGCGAAGAAGCTTCCTGAGTTCTTTGAGAGGGCGGGTGTTGAGGACGTCTTCCGGCTCCAACCATCCCCGACGGGCTTGTCCCACACCAAAGCGCAGGAAATCCAGATCGGTGGTCCGGTGCGCGTCGGTGGAAATGACCACTTTCACCCCCATATCCTTCGCCATTTTGCAGTGACGATCATTCAAATCGAGGCGTACCGGTTGAGCGTTGACCTCCAGGCAACAGCCGCGTTCCACGGCCGCATCCATAATCTTCTCCATGTCGAGTTCATACGGTTCCCGTTCATTGATCATGCGTCCGGTGGGATGTGCCAGGATAGAGAACGCAGGATGATCCATCGCCCGAATGATGCGTTCTGTTTGTTTCGCCCGTGGCAGATTAAATTTGTCATGGATGGCGCAAACCGTCAAGTCCAAACGTTGTAACAGGTCTTCGCAGAGATCCAGGGACCCATCCTCCAGGATATCCACTTCCGTCCCCTTGAGGATGGTGAAGCCCTTGAATGTGTGATTGAGCCGGTCGATCTCCTCAATCTGTGAGGCAAGGCGTTTGGCATCAAGGCCGTGGGCAATCGTCACGCGTTGAGAATGGTCGCAAATGGCGAGATAGTCATACCCACGCTCCTGGGCGGCCAGGGCCATGTCTTTGATGGAAAACCGCCCATCGCTGGCTTTGGAATGTACATGTAAATCGCCACGGAGATCGTTGAGTGTGAGTAGCCGGGGAAGGGTTTGATGCAACCCCGCTTCCACCTCACCCCAATTTTCCCGCAGTTCCGGTTCAATATAGGGGAGCCCGACGTGAGAGTAAACCTCTTTTTCCGTCCGTCCTGCGAGACGTGTTTCTCCTCGAAAAACCCCGTATTCATTAATCTTGAGCCCTATTTTAATAGCCAAGGACCGGACCGCGATATTGTGTGCTTTGGAGCCGGTAAAGTATTGCAGAGCGGCCCCATAGCTTTCTTCGGGAACGACTCGCAAGTCGACCTGAAGGCCGGATCGGAGCATGACGGTTGCCCGGGTCCGCCCTTTGGAGACGACAGTCTCAACGTCCTCATAGGCCACAAAGTGATCCATGATGGTTTTGGCCTGTGTGCAGGTCACCAGTATATCGAGATCGCCAATCGTGTCTTTTCTCCGGCGATAGCTACCGGCAATCATGGCGTCTTTCACTCCTTTCGCGCTTTTCAGATAGTCGAGGATTGGTTCCGCAAACTCTTCCGCCGTACGGATTGTGATCCGCTGCTCCGTGACCGAGCGTTTGTCCGTTTCTGCGAGAATTTTTTCTTCGGTTTTTGGCCCAAATCCGTGAAGCTTCCGGATTTTCCCGGATCGGGCGGCTTGAGTCAGACCCTTCAGATCCTGGATGCCGAGTGTGTCGTAGAGCATTTTCACGCGCTTGGGGCCAAGAGTTGGGATCTTGGCAAGTTCCGCCAGTTGACCGGGTAGTCGGGAACTGACCTGGTCTAGAAGTGAAAGATGTCCCGTTTCCACAATTTCTTGAATTTTGGTCGCTAAATCTTCTCCGATACCAGGAAGGGCTGAAAGATCCGAGCCCTCGGCCAACATCGAAGTCACACTGTGTGGTAGCCCTTCGATGGTCTGCGCGGCCTTACGATAGGCTCGAATGCGGAACGGATTGGCGCCTTGGATTTCCAGAAGCTCCGCCAGACGGCTGAACATTTCGGCAATTTCGGTGTTATGAACTGACATTGACGAATGGCCTTGGAAATTTCGGTCCTCTATTGATAATGGTAACAGTTTTACCAATCAGGTGTTTCTGGCACCATGGTACATCAGACGGGCATGCGACTCCATGCAAGTTGTGAGGCTTTGCGGTGAAACCTATAGAACAGACGTTGAGTTGATGATGGGTGAGGCGGTTGAAAATTGACTGACAACATGACCGTCTCTTTCTTTTTATCCAGAAGGTACCAACATGACCAGAGAAGACTTTTGCGATGCCGCCTTCAATGAACTTCAGCCAATTGAACGTGAGGAGGCCAGCGTGGAATTAGTCGCTGGAGATATTTTAGGGGGCAAGGTTGAATATCAGACCAGCAATGAATGGAAGATCGTGGTCTTTAGTGATGGGGATGTGTGGGATTATGTGCGAGCGATGACTCCTCCAACCAGGGAGCATTTTGAGATTTGGCCTGAACAGGAAAAAGATGATTGTGAAGGATTTCGAGAAATCCTGACTTACCATCCGCTCGCGGCGCAACTCAAAACCACATGGGGATTTTTATCCTGATTCGACATTGGGGATGGCCCTCGAAACAGCTCAATCTGGTATCAAGCCGATCGGATAGGGTTTTGGGAATGAGTTGGTTTGTTCCTTTATGCCTATGATGGTTTAGACTTTCGTGAAGACATCGGAACCAATGCGATTGGAGTACCACAGCCATTCGTGTTCCTCTGGTTCTTATATGTCTGTTGCATGCAGCCATTGGGTATGAATACTCCCAGTCCCATTTTTCACCATGTGTTGCTCAATCCAGGTGACGATGGACCAATAGAGTGGATACACCGCATAAAAGGTGATGACA
>JAUIKP010000113.1 GCA_030430725.1 Nitrospiria bacterium | reverse complement strand
GGAGATTTACCAATGAATTTCCGGAATTTGCAGGGCAACCCGTCCTGGAAGCGAATCCTGGAATTGTGGAAGTCTTAAAGGCCAAGGGGTTGTTAGTTGGAGGAAAGAAGCTCGAACATTCTTATCCGCATTGCTGGCGATGTAAACGACCGGTGATCTTTCGAGCTACGCAACAATGGTTTGTCTCTATGGAAGAAGGGGCACTTCGCAATAACGCCCTCAATGAAATTAACCGGGTGGAATGGATCCCTGAACGAGGAAAAGATCGAATTTTCGGTATGATTCTAAACCGTCCGGATTGGTGCCTGTCACGACAACGGATGTGGGGTACGCCGATTCCAGCTTTTTCCTGCCAGAACTGTTCGGCTCCTTTAGCAGATCCTAAGTTCATTGGGCACGTGGCGGATCTCGTCGAGGAAGCGGGTGCCGACATCTGGTTTACCCGATCGGCTTCGGATTTGTTGCCCTCCGGTATTCATTGCTCGCAATGTGGGGGAAATACGTTCAAAAAAGAACATGATATTTTAGATGTCTGGTTTGAATCGGGCGTGAGTCATGCGGCGGTGTTGAGGCCTCAAGGTGAAGGATGGTATCCCGCGGACTTATATCTCGAAGGTTCCGATCAACATCGGGGGTGGTTCCACAGTTCGCTCTTGACGTCGGTGACGACGGATGAAAAAGCTCCTTATCGGTCCGTGCTGACGCATGGATTTGTTTTGGATGGGGAAGGCAAGAAAATGTCGAAATCGGCAGGCAATGTGGTGACCCCACAAGAGATCATCAAAGAGTCTGGTGCGGAAATTCTGCGATTATGGGTGGCCTCGCAGGATTATCAGGAAGATCTGCGTATCTCGAGAGAGATTTTAAAGCAATTGACGGACGCCTATCGAAAAGTGCGCAATACCTGCCGGTTTCTCTTGAGCAATCTGTATGATTTTGATCCAGCCGCTCATGCGGTATCCCATGCCGATTTGCCGGAACTTGATCAATGGGCGCTCTGGCGGTTAGGGCAATTGATCGACAATGTAAAGAAAGGGTATGCGCAATTTCAGTTTCGCCAAGTCGTGCATGAGATTGATTATTTTTGTTCCACGGATATGAGTGCCACCTACTTGGATATTTTGAAAGACCGGTTGTATACCTTTCCAGCGAACTCGCCACTTCGGCGTGGGTCCCAAACGGTCTTGTATGAGATTGTGTCAGCCTTAGCCAAGCTCATGGCGCCTATCCTGAGCTTTACGGCTGAAGAAATTTGGCAGGTTTTTCCAAAATCCACGAAAGAAGGGTCGAGACCGGTTAGTGTACATTTGGCCGATTTTCCGGAACCTCCCCCCGTCTTTCAAGACTCACAGCTCCATGCGACGTGGGCATACTTGTTCCAAGTCCGAAGTAAGGTGCAATTCGCTTTAGAAAAATCGAGACGGGACAAGGTGATTGGCTCTTCTCTGGATGCCACCGTAATCTTGCATGCGACTGAACCCAATTATACGTTGCTCAAACGGTATCTCACTGATTTGCCGGCACTGTTTATTGTCTCGTGCGTAAAGGTGGAAGCAGTTGCGACCCTGCCTGAAGGCGAATTGGTAGAGGCAAGCCTCGGTTTGGCGATTGAGATCGTTAAAGCCGAAGGCACCAAATGTGATCGATGTTGGAATATTCGCCAGGATGTGGGGTCTCAGGGCCAACATCCAATGCTCTGCGGGCGATGTGTGGAGGCGTTGCGGTGAGCGTGGGCATTCATCGATTTGTGTTGTTAGGGCTCGTCGTGGCCTGCATTGTAAGCCTTGATCAGGTCACCAAATATTACATTGCCAGTTCGATGTATCTCCACGAATCCATTCCCATTATTCCCGGATATTTTTCTTTAACCTACATCAGGAATCCCGGCGCCGCATTTGGGATCATGGGCACAACCAGCAGTGGGTTTAGGCTCATTTTCTTTTTCCTGACTTCCCTCTTTGCTATGGGATTACTAATTACCATCTTCTTACGTCTGGAGCCCCACGATTGGTGGGGGCAATTAACCATTGCGTCTATTTTTGGGGGAGCGATCGGGAATTTTATTGATCGACTCCAATATGGGGAAGTCATTGATTTTTTGGATTTCTATATCAATGGCTATCATTGGCCAGCCTTCAATGTGGCCGATTCTGCGATTAGCGTGGGCGTGTGCTCCCTCCTTGTGCTATTTGCCTTTGAAAAACGGAAACCCAACTTGACTCCTCAAGAAAACCCTCCCCTCTAATTTTCCTAAGTCATCCTCAGCCATGAGCCACGCGTGTCCCCGCTCATTTTACGCCTATCATATGGGGCTCATTTGTGAGTATTGAAGACATAGTTGTTTTCGGGCACAGTCTATTCGCGACCAAAGGCGGGTTGGCATGTACATTTTAATAATGGTGTTTTTGCTCAGTGTTTCAGCAAGTTTCGGTGAAGAGCTGCAACTACCGGTCAATACCTGTCCCTCTGAAGGGAAGCCCATTCACATTCATGTGCATGGAATTAAAAACGCTGTAGGAACCCTTAAGGCTGTCCTGTATGGACCTGATCCGGAGAGTTTTTTAGTTAAGGGAGCTAAGGCTGATAAAGAACGGGAACCTGCCCAAAAAGGTTCTATGACCCTGTGTTTGGCCGCACCGATGGAAGGAAAATATGCCGTGGTCGTCTATCATGATGAAAACGATAATCATAAATTCGACCGCAATTGGCTCGGATTGCCTACCGAAGGGTTTGGGGTGTCGAGAAATCCCTCCTTATTTTTAGCCGCTCCGAATTTTGAAGAATCCTCTTTTGAGGTGAATGGGGAAGTCACCCATGTAGATATTGACATGAAATATTAGTGGCATATCACTGTCATTGATGCCAAAGGCTACACTGGATAAAGCGAGGCCTCATAAGCAGTATGAATCCTACAAGTTTTTCTTTGAGTAATGTTGAAGTCTTGCCTTAGCGGAAAGAATTCCCCGCATGTTGCCCAAGACTTCTGCTGTCGGCACATTGCTACCAGGGACGACATGCCCCGCTAAAGGCGAAGCCAACTTCGCGGGTCAAAAACCCAGCCATGGCAGCGGGAAGTCGTGTCACCCGTCGGATATACCAAAACAACCTTTTACAGAGCCATTTGAAGGGATATTAGGTCGCCGACATAAGCTGGAGGTACTTTTCCGCGATCCTGCCCACCTCGAACTCCGTAGCGCGGGCACGCAACTGCTCCTGGCCAAGGGGATGGTCAAGGACTCCGATTATAGCTTCGGCCAGTGCTTTGTCATCACCGACCGGTACCAATGGGCCAAAGGTCCCCTTTTGAAGAATCTCGGTAGGCCCGCTCGGGCAGTCTGTGCTGACAATCGGACATCCACACGCTAATGCTTCGATCAGCACATTCGGACAACCTTCCCATGCTGAAGAGAGTACAAAAACCGAAGCTTTGGCCATAAAGGCGAAGGGATTGTCGACAAATCCGGGCATGGAAATATCTTTGGTGAGCCCCAAGGTTTCAGCCAGCTCTTCAAGCTCATCACGCATCCTTCCCTCCCCGAGGATGACCAGCCGGGCTGGACGCACAGAGCGAACTCGTCCAAAGGCCTTGATGAGACACGCGAAGTCCTTTTGTGGCACATGTCGCCCTACACCTAAGATGACCGGCAGAGTATCTGCCGGAAACCACGGATGGTCAACCGGGATACGGGCTTTTTCCTGTACCTGGGTGAGGGCCACCGGGTTGTAAATTGTGGTAATACGATCACGATGGATTCCCGTTAACGAGGACACATCTTCCGCGACGCCATCCGCCACGGTCGCGATTTCATCTGCCCATGGGTACACGCGTCGTAAGAGAGGAGCAAGGAAACGCCAACGCCACTTTTTTGATGTCTTGATGATAGGAGACAAGCTGGTTTGTTCGTTGATCACCACGCGAGTTCCGCCATCTGCAAGGCGTGCGGCTAACAAGGCGATGAGGTTCGCAGGGGTTTTCGCCGTGAGCATCGTATCTGGTTTCTCACGCCGTAAATATTCAACCAGATCCGGAAGATATCCGATAGTTTTGGGAGGATGAGACGAGAGCAGGATCGGGAGGAGCATTGACCATAAAGCCCCAAAATCAGCTGATGCGGCCTGGAAGCATCCCCGCCATTTTGTCCCCCCCTTGAGCCCGATGACCTTAACCTTCGGGGAAATCCTGTCCAGGTAGGGCCCTGAGACCTGACACAAAATCAGGTCCACTCTGTGGTTGCGATCGGCAAAGGCCTCTGAGAGATAAACCATTGCTCTTGCAACGCCGCCCCCGGCAAGAGATGGTAGAAATATCGCAAGATGCTTACCGTCTGGTGGTTCACCTTCTCTCTTTATCGATGGACTCGGGAGTGGGGCGAAATCCGAGGAATTCGGCATCATCATATGAGTAAAAGTTGTTTTGAGACTTAATTGAATTGATGGTGGGATGATCGGGTGAGGACGTGTTCTCGTATGGTATTGCCGAGGCTTTTGCGCAGGGGGGAGTGAACATAATATTTCAGAGCTTTCCACCCCATGCCGTTCCAGGCGGCCCAACAAGTCCGTATCCACTTTTCGCTGACCGCTTGTGCCATTGCACGCTGCGAATACCGGTGTGTTTGCCGATTGGCTTCTTGAAGTTTCCGTAACCAATTTTCCGCCCATTGAAGGTAATCATCGTCCGGCGTGAATTGGGATTTTCGCATGCGGGACAACGTCAAATGCGGACCGAGATCCTTTTCTGTATAGGGCATCCCCAAAACGTTGAGTTGATGGCGGATGATGGCCCGCTTTTTTTCATCACCCAGCTCCGCTGTTTGACTGGTAATTTGATCGGCGTGTATACGGCCGTAGACCAGGCACTCAGGGAGGTTGCCGAGTTTATATTGTTGGGCCAGTCTCACGTGGAGGTCATAATCCTGACAGCGCGGGTAGTCATTTCGATACCCATATTCCCGCAAAATTTTAGTCCGGGCCATTATCGATCGGTTACTCAGGGAACATCGAAACAACAGTTGAATGTCGACATCCTCAGGTAGAATGGGCTGACGCTTGATCCGTTTTAATGGCCGGCCTTGTTCGTCCATCATGCGGCACCAGCTTCCTACTTGGGCATAATCATGATGGGCATCCAGAAAGCTGACCTGTTTCTCCAGTCGTGTTGGAAACGCCCGATCGTCGCTATCTAACATGGCGATAAATTCACCACGAGCCTGTTCAATGCCTTTGTTACGGGTCTTGGGAATCCCGAGATTGTGTTCATTCCTGATGATGCGCACACGAGGATCTTGATAGGAACGCATGATTTCAATGGTGCGGTCTTTCGAACCATCGTCTATGAGGAGTATTTCGAAATTGGTAAATGTTTGTGCCAAAATACTTTCAATGGCGTCTCCAATATATTTTTCGCGGTTATAAGCCGGGATAAATACGGTAACTTTTGGGTTGTCAAGCATCGTCGTCTGACCGGAATGTTTCAGTTATACCAGAGGAGTTCTCAATTCCTGCACTATTGGAGCTAAAATCGGATAAGATGTTGACTCTTTTTTAAAAAAAGTTCATAACACATCTCCTGAACGTTCATGTGCCGATACGGTACTTGGAGCTTCTCAGGTCGGTGGCAGAAACGCATTCTTCTCTAGGGGTTTCAAATCATATCCGATGCATACCCTGTTTTCCAAATTTTTGGTTTGTTGACACTCCCAGGTTATACCAAACAATCTCCAACACAATGGCTTTTCAATTTCAGGTCAAACAACGATCGCCCTTCTTCTTGAAGAGAGCACGGTATTTTTTTTCTCGGCTTTTTGGAATTCGCTTACAAAAGGACAAAAGCCTACATTTTGTGACTATTAATGGGCAGCAATTTAAGCGATTGGTTTTTTGTGATTCTTCACTGGCTGTTGAAATTGAGCGGAATCTCGAGTGTTTCCGGGGAAAAGGTATCTTCCCGAATATGGTGATTCGTTATGAGCGGGAAATCTGGGTGGATTATATTCAGGGGGAGCTTATCAGGGAGATTGATGACTCAATCGTTGAAAAAATGGCCGTTTTTTATAGTCGTTTATACTCTGAAGCTCCCCGGTTAGTGGAAACGAATACGACCATGTTTCCCGATCATCTGGATCGGGATCTGCATTTTCTCAATCAGATTGGAATCCTTTCGAATGGATTGTTGGGGGAGATCAGAAAATCTGTGGAGGTCCTGCAGCCTACACATTGTTGGATCGGGTTCGATTATACCGACCCCGTCAAGAAAAATTTTGTCCTCCATCCCAAGTCTCATTTGCTGTGTGCCGTCGATGTGGAAGGTCTCGTCCGTGAGCATCTTATCGGCATGGGTGCTGCCAAAGCCTTGGTGCGGTGGCTGAATCCTTTCAAGAACGAGTTTCTCCGATTGTTGGCGACTACGGGTGTGCCGGATATTCAAGCCTATTATGGATTTATCGAATTATGTTTTCTCGCCCAGTGGACGAAACGGGCGTTTTTTGAACGAGATTGGAAAGCCATAATGCCCGACTATTTCGAAGGGTATCGAAGACTGTAGAAGTCTGGGCCATGAGCATTGGAATGTTTTGAGAAAATTAGTACCCCTTAGGCCTTTTCCCTAGGGCCTGCTGGATGCGGTCCAGCAGAGAGAATCGATTAATGACGACAATGAACACCTTTCGCATGTGTCCTTCCGGGCATTGAACGGGGCGGACCCCATGCCAGGATTTATCCAATCGTTGAAATAACAGACTGAAATTTCCAATGGCTGTTGAAGCCAACGACTGGGGGAAATCTTCAAAACTGGGAGCGCTTTTTCGGTTAAACTTCCCTTGATCGTCGAGAATAACGGTTTCCCCACCCCAGGTGGGGTCCCAATCATCTTTGGTGTTGAAGTAGAAAATATGAGATCCAAGTTTATGTTTAGCATCACAATGTGGAGAAACAGAGCATCCATTGGGGGCATAGTGCCAATGGAAATTCAATTCAAGGGATTTGACCCCAAATAATCGTTTTAAAAAATTGGAATAGGGTTTTCCCTGAAGCTCGGCCAGAAATTGATTCCAGTGAGGAGAGAGAGGTAAGCCCGGGCGATATTCTAATGTGTAACGATCATGGCTTTGCTGCCCATGAGCCCGTTTAACCCCAAAACGCTTTTCAAACATGGAGACATTTGGAAGGGTCTCAACCAGGCCTTGATAGCCTGAATCCGTCAGGAGATTCGGGGGATTCATCCACGGATAGGGCTTGGCTTCCTGAAAGGATTGGGCTGAAATCGCTTCCAGGGCGGGAAAGTTTAGATACGTCATAACTACAGACATTCAATAATGAGCTTAGGGGAGGCAGTATTTCAACAACTTTTGTGTGCAATCCTTCAATCTGGGCTTCCAACTCATATAGGCGTAGCTGGCAAGAGTGCCTTTGGCGTCGAATGTACAGACCAAGGGTTCTCCGGTTCTAATCGTGATGTGTTTGATGCTGGCTTCATCGAGATGAAGAAGAAATTGTAGCAAACTTCGGATACTATTGTTGTGTGCAACCAACAGAATCCTTTTTCCCTCTTTGAGCAGGGGAGCAATGTCTTCCTCCCAGCAAGGAATGAGCCGGCGTTGGGTGTCCTGAAGGCTTTCCGTTAAAGGAAGGTCCTGAGGATTCAAATCGGCATATAAGGGATCGAGCCCAGGAAAACGAGGATCCTGAGGAGAGAGAGAAGGTGGAACCGCGGAAAAATGTCGTTGCCATATCAGGACTTGTTTCGCACCAAACTGTGTTGATGCTTCCCACCAGGTCATTCCTTGAAGAGCCCCGTAGTGACGTTCATTCAATCGCCAACTCTTCCGCACCGGGACAGACGTTAAATCCATGGCCTTCAATACAATGGTTGCCGTTTCATACGCTCGGCTTAAAACGGATGAGAAACACAAGTCAAACATCATTCTTTTACCCCTAAGGATTTGGGCTGCCCGCTGAGCTTCAATGACACCTTTTTGGCTTAACCCGATATCGGTCCAGCCTGTAAACCGTTTTTCGCGGTTCCATAAGCTTTTCCCATGGCGTAAAAGAACGAGAGTTCCCATTTCGTGAGTAGGAAGGTTCGTACCTTAATATATTTAGATTGACAGGTAATCGCTTCGCAGGATTACAAGCGAAAGGCATTGAATATACAATCGTCGTGTGCAATTTTAAGAATACCATAGGTTATTCTCGAGAATGAATAAGGAATTTCCAAATGGGGCGTTTCGGCTCACGGAGAGCGAATGTGAATCATTGACAGAAAGGGTATTTTCAGGAATCATGAATCGCTTTATCTAGATGTCCATGTGCAGGAATCCTTCATTGGTATCCATGGAAGATCAATGATGACTAGGCTGAATAGTTAAATTCTCCAATTTTCCGCACGGGATTGTACCGATGCCTCTATCCTCTGAAAGTTCGGAAATGGTCAAGCAGCCGATTCGTCAGAATCGGCTCTATAAGGTCCTGCATAAAAATCTGAGAATTCCTCCATGGGTGGTTCGACCATTGTATCGCGCGCTGAAAATCACCGGTAGCCCCACTCAATATCGTTTGCGAAAGCGATTGGCCAGAGAAATTATTGCAATCACGAAGCCCCGGATGACCATTCCGGACGGAGCCGGATACCGGCTTTTTGGACCTGACGATATTGCAGGAATCGATCGCATTGTCAGGTATTGTGAAACAGTCTATCAGCAATCACGAGAGGCTTTTCCCCCGGAATATTTCCAAAAACATCCTCAAAAGAAATTTCTGTTTCCGATTCTTGAAGGTGCCGAATTCTGCCGCCATCCGGAATTGCTGGGGCTTATGGTATCCCGCCCTATTCTTGATGCCGCAGCG
>JAUIKP010000112.1 GCA_030430725.1 Nitrospiria bacterium | reverse complement strand
GCCGGCTCGATTGTAGGTCGGAATAGCAATCGTGACTAGTGGCATTTCCTGATGGATCATATTGGACCTCTTCAAATGTTTTCAGAGAAGATTCGCTTGACAGACTTACTTGCAAACGTGTGGTTCTTGTCCCTTATGGGTAAAAATATGAAATGTCTTTTCCAGACAATAAGGATAGAATGCCGGTCGCGTTGTGTCTCCATAAGGAATCTCATCGCTCTGTCAGGTTCTTCATTCCACTCAGGATGACAATCCTTTCATGCCAGGCTGACCCCTTTGTGAATAGCGCAGGATGACAGACTATTATGTGGTTTCACCATAAGAATTTCCTTTGTTCTCTGTGTTTTTTCTTGGCTACAGATAATGTTTATTTATCCACAGGGATAAACTGAGCAGGGGCCATAGTCCCCATGAATAATTGCTCCGACCATTGAGATGCAGATCATACAGCCGTCGAAGGGCTTTCCTGTTTACTTCCAACCCCAACATTTCATCCCGTCTTAACAGGCTTTCCTCAACCATTTCACGGAGCGAAGTACGTAACCATGCTCCCATAGGCACCTCAAAACCCCGCTTTCCCTGAGTTTGTTGTTTGGTATATTTGGATAAGACCTGACGTAAAACCATCTTCCCTATTTTTTGCTCCACATTAAGGCACTCATGCCAGTCAGTTTGTGCGGCTATCTCAATAACCTCCTTATCCAGGAGGGGCACCCGAACCTCTAAGGAATGAAACATACTTGCCCGGTCCACTTTCATCAACACATAAGGCAAATGGCATTCAAATTCGGTGATTCGGGAATAACGTGCCGCACGATCCGGATCGGAACTATGGTAGTCAAAAGCATTATAGGCCTCTGGCCAAGAGGGCAATGAAGGAAAAATTTGGTTCAACCATTTTTCGGAAAGATGGGTGAGCATAAGACGATGATAGCTTCCGAGAGAAAGTTGATTAAGATGGTTATAATTTCCAAATTGGAGCACTCTCTTTAATCCTCGCCATACCCAACGGCACCAGTATGGGTACCGAAAATCACCTGCATTCTTCACCAAGGAACCAAATCGGCTCGTATAGCCCCAAAACAATTCATCACCCCCATCACCGGAAAGCATGACCTTGTAATTTTGACTGGCCAGGCGGGATACCATCATGGTGGGGAATATTGAATAATCTCCAAACGGCTCTCCACAGCTTTCAATCACATCATCCAAGAAATCAAGCGCTTTGGCAGGATCCATACATTCAATCCTATGTTTAACCCCAAACTCTTTCGCATAGGCCATGGCATCCTGTGTTTCATCCGTGGCTTTTTCACCGGTTCCGATTGTAAAGACCTCAACCGGCCCTGCACTCACCGATCTCATTTTTGCTACGACCAGCGGTGAGTCAATCCCACCGGAACGGAATGCTCCGACGGGTACATCACTGATAAGATGGCGTTTCACCGCCGCGGTGATCGTCGAATCCACCGCTTCCAGAGCCTCCTGCCCTTTCAATTTCGGCGTTTTGTCCTGCGGAAATTTAAAGTAGTGCCCCTTTTCTACCTGTCCATCCGCCGTAAATTCGACCCAGGAACCAGGCTCAAGCATATTGGAATCCTGCATCAGGGCATAAGGCGCAGGAATATAGGCCAATCGTAAATAGAGACCAAGTGCTTCCGGTGAGACCTCAAGATTATGGCTCAAGGGATGTGCCAGTATTTGATTATATTGAGACGCAAATACCATTCCTTCAGACTTCTTTAGATAATATAGCGGTTTCATGCCGGCATGGTCCCGAGCCAATAGCAATCGCTTTTCCGCCGAATCAAAAAACCCCAAGGCAAACATCCCGTTAAAACGCTCCAATGCCGCGACTCCCCATTCCATTAGGGCATACAGCACAACCTCGGTATCACTTGTTGACCGGAATCGAACTCCACGGCCTTCTAATTCATTTCGTAAGTGCTGAAAATTATATATCTCACCATTAAAGACGAGCGTATAGCGACCATTTTGAACGGTCATAGGTTGATGGGCATTCATACTTAAATCAATGATCGCCAAACGGCGGAAGACCAATGTACACGTCCTATGATCGGTCCAGATTCCTCGGTCATTGGGTCCCCGACGTGCCATCAAAGCACTAATCGTTTCCCAATCGGCTTCCGGCCCCAACCCCTGTTTGAAACGTAATTCTCCAGCTATCCCACACATGGCCTATCCTATTCTGTCGAGGAACAAGAAGTTTAAGATGAATGTTGGCAATGGCATTAATTCATTGCCTTAGGTTTCCGGAATGTCCTTCCTTCTCCCTGACAGACAATTCTTCGTAAAGGGAAAAAGCCTTCATATATTCTTGGATATAATGCATCACATTCAGGTTATTATCTGTCATTTCACGATCGACCAACCGACAGATCATCTCAAGATAATAAATCCACCGATAGGCTTTCTCCAATGCCTTTAGGCTGCTTGAAACTTCCGGGGCTTTTTGGGTTAACCCTGAAATGAACATCGGCAATGCTGTATTGATTTCTGAAATCAACGCGGCCACAGGCACTTCCCGACAAGCCGGTCGATAGAAAAAATAACTATAGAAATCAAATAATGCACTCCGATATCCAGCACCTTCCCAATCAATGATTTTCATTCCATATGGCGTATTGAGCATATTGGCTGGAACAAAATCTCCATGGGCAAACACCAAAAATATTGGATAATCTCCATCCGTCTGGAGTCGATGAACGATGTCCTCAACAAAGGATGTAATTTTTTGATATTCTTCTCCAGGGGACGTCCGTCTTGCTAAAATTTTTGAACGTAATGCCTTAGTCATATCAAGAGCATGTTCTATACAATTTTTGGATACCGGCTTCTGAAACAGCGTTAAACTTGTCAAATGCTGAAGAAGCTCATTGGAAAACTTTTGCAATAACGCTCCTGAATCCAAAGGCGTATAAGAGGAATCCAAAGATCCATTTACATACTCTTCTTCATACCATCTTTCTTCAATGCTCCACTTTTTTATGGAAGAGGCAAATTCGATAGGGGAAATCACCTTCAATATGTCAATTTCATCGCGAATGGCCGAAGGATGTACATGATGATCGAATACTTTAATCGCCACCCCTCTATGAAAATCGAATATTTTGTAACCCTTATGGATAGGCACGCATATTTGACCATAGCAGGGCAATTCAACGACCTCTTCTCTGCTAAACACTCGAAACTTATACCCCAAAAAATGACTAAGACATCTGACATTTCTTTTCACAAATCCCAGATAACTCTGCACCTGCTTTATAAACAACCTGCCACGGGAAGTCTTTGAGTCAACCCTTACAATAGGTGTTAAGGAATCTTTTATGAAAAACAGCATCCAAACCAAAACAAAAATATTTTGCTGCAAACAAAATAACCGTTTCTTCTCACCCGGCATCTTTATATATTGAAAAATGACTGGCTGATAAGAGCTCATCTCTTCGTTTTCCGAATCTTTTTTATTTGAGATCGGTACAATCAAGGGGGTGCTTCAGCCAAATCACACCATGGCCGGTATTCACGCGTGAAATTTTATGGATTCCAGTATTTTCTGAAATGGGTTGAAGGGCAAGTTGCGTAGTGAGATATTACAGAAAGAGCGAATCCTTTAGAGAAAAGGGAAATGATATAGTTTTCAGTCTACACTTCGGTCTTTTCTGCGTGTGCTGCTTTTGGACTAAATTGCGTTTCCCACTTTAACAGGGGCCGGACTACGCCCGGAATATGTCCGACAGAATCACCACGAGCTCCATTTCCATCCATACTGTCAATCACATGAAATGCCACAACATCATTAACCTTCAGGCGCTTCACCGACGGATTTTCTGTGCCTATCGTCGGCCCAATAAAATATCTTCCCTCGGAAAGCAAATTCCCAGGGATCACAGACGTACTCACGTATCGCCCCATGGGGCGCGGCTTCTGCCTCCAGGCCATATCATTATCGAGCGGTAAAAACGCTTCAATCCCCTCTTCATTGATCACATGGTAATAGATCCGCAGCACATAGCCCGGTTGCAATACTTCGTACTCTATCTCGATTCGAACAGGTTGACTAATATCCGCCACGTCCGACACCAGGCCATCCTGTGTCCGCACTCTGACTCCGCATAATCGAACAACTTCATCTCCAGGTGCCTCCATGACATTAGGCCATCTGCGCTCAGCTTTGCTACATTTATCGGAATTCATGTAAGTGGTGATGACTTCATGAGTTGGACCATCCTGCTGTACTCTTCCCCCATCAAGCAGAATCGACCTGGAACATAGTCGAGTGACGGCCGGCATATTGTGCGAGACGAACAGCACGGTGCGACCATGTTGGCCGACCTCCTTCATTTTATCCAGACATTTCTGTTGGAAACGTGCGTCACCCACCGCCAACACCTCATCTATAATCAAAATCTCCGGCTCAAGATGCGCGGCGACGGCAAACGCCAGGCGCACTTTCATACCACTCGAATATCGTTTCACAGGGGTATCAATAAATTTTTCTACTCCTGAGAAATCCACAATTTCATCAAATTTCCTGTCAATCTCTTTCTTTCGCATGCCTAAAATGGTCCCATTCAGATAGACATTTTCTCTCCCCGTCAGCTCCGGATGAAATCCGGTTCCCACCTCGAGAAGACTCGAAATCCTTCCACGGATCGTGACCTGCCCACTGGTTGGATAGGTAATTTTCGACAGAATTTTCAGGAGAGTCGATTTTCCGGCGCCATTGCTCCCGATAATGCCGATAATTTCCCCTTCTCTCACCTCAAACGAGACATTTTTGACAGCCCAGATGACATCGGGAGGATTGGTATCTTGATCGGGATTCACATCGTCGAAGTTATAGAGAGAGCGATAAACCCGGTAATTCTTGAGAGGATTTTTAATGAAATTCACGACGGTGTTAAATAAATTATCCTGGATTGTCTCTTTCAATCCGATCCGGTAGCACTTACTGATATTTTCAATTTTGATGGCAAGATTTCGATTATCCATGTTTTCCCTGGTAATGGTCTGGTTTTTTAAATCACATCCACGATGATACGCTCCATCCGCTTAAAATACACCGCTCCACTGATGACCAACAGGACCGCCGTCAGTGCTCCAGGCCATATGTACAGCCAGGGAATGGGCGTACCCAGCAAACACGCCCGGAATCCCTCTATGACACCGACGAGAGGATTGAGCGAGTACAGCAACCGATACCCTTCCGGGATTGATGATGCCGAATAGACGATGGGGGCAGTATACATGAGCATTTGAATAAAAAAGGGCATGGCTTGCTTGATATCACGAAATCGAATGGCCAGTGAAGACAGCCACAATCCGATACCTAACGGCACAGCCATCATCATGACGACTAGTATGGGGAAAAGCAGGAGATTCCATGTGGGAGACACTCGATAGTACAACATGATGCAGAGGACAATGAACAGGGAAATTCCAAAATCAACCAGCTTCGCCAAAATGGGAGTAATGGGGAAAATTATTCGAGGGAAATAAATCTTCCCCAAGATATTCGATCCCTGAAGAAGGGATTGACTTGATAGTGTGAGCGCCTGTGACATATACGTCCAGGGGATCACTGCCACACTTGAAAATAAAATATAGGGGATTCCCTCCGTTGGCAGCTCCGCAACTTTTCCAAAAATAACCGTGAAAATCACGATCTGGACAAGGGGTTGAATGATTGCCCATGAAAATCCCAAAACGGTCTGCGCATATAACGCCTTAATATCGCGCCACGTGAGAAAATAAAACAGATCTCGATAATCATTCAGCTCTTTAAAATTAATAATTTTCCAGCCGGAATCAGGTTGAATAATGGTGACCACATCGGCACTAGAGCATCCAGTTTCTTCTGTATCCTTCATTTTGTTTCCAAACATATTATTCCTTAGTTTTTGCACGAAGTCGGATCCGTTCCACGACAACAAACCCGACACTTTTTCCCTAATTGTTCTCGCCCATTCACGTCAGCTGATTGTCAAGAAACCCAAGATTTTGCATTCCCGTTAACGGTTACTATTCGTGAATGGTTTGAAATAGACCTCGACGCAGAACCTACCGTTGGTGGTCAACCCTTTACGTTTCGCTGTTACCATTTGCCTCTTGGAAATGAACAAATTCCCTTAAGATACTGATATCCAATCCTTCAAGCGTTCTTAGGCAAAATCTGAAAACCAGATATTAGTAGGGCACTGTAATAGCTATCACTCATCGGTCCTGTTCTTTTCGTGCCAACGAAACACCACATCACAAACCACTCTATTCCCATAGGGGGTATGATGCCCATAGTCCCTATATTCAAACCAGATTTCATCCCTCTTTTCAGGAACATAGATCTGATCGAAAGAATCAATAATTTCAATAGCATACTTTTCTGCATATTTTCTAATAAGGTTTCGTTCATGATCTCTTCTTTCAAAGCCTTCCTCCAGAAAGATTCCCGGACCATACTGTAGTAAAACCGCCTTTGCTTTTGGCTCCGTTAGATTGGCAAAACGTTGAAAAGAAAAATCTATGATCTCTTCAATATCTGCAGCATTCTCCCCTGGAATTTCATATCTACCGTCATATTCAAAATTCCCTCTTTTCTGAAGAATTGGCAACAAATGCCTTTGAAGGATCACCGAATATCCAAGGAGCCATAAGAAATCCGGAGAAGGATCAAACCCCGCTGGCGGCACCACCAATGTTTTTTCCCCCACCCTGGCGATATACGGTTTAGAAAAGTTCGACCGAACCATTAATCGATCGCGACGAAAATCTGGGCCGACTGTAATTGCCCAAATTAGGGTGTCGAAAGGTCCATGATTGGCAACAGCCTGCTCCGCTCTCAAGAGGGCTTGTGCAGCTCCAAAGCCACCCACTCCGCCATTCCAAACCTCATGGCCTGTTTTTTGAGCAAAACAAGCGGGCCACGTTTGAGAGTTATGCACTTGATCGCCAAAGGTGAAACTATCCCCCACGGTTAACACTTTTTTTCCCGAATGATCACTCACATTCACATTGTTGCCATCGACATTACGACGAAATCCGTGGTGGTCAATAGAGACATGCACGTTATCCCAATACGGTGGATGATGAATGATCCCACTAAAACCCGGATTGGGTTTATACCCAAGAACGGGATCGCGGGTGGTAAGACCAAGCATTCTATTTTCATGAAACATATTGAATCTGGTCCATAATGTTCCATCACATTGCCCCGTCAGGCACGATTTGACCGTAGAATATGTCCTTAACCCGATTTCGGCGAGGACAAAAATTAGGATCACCACGCCAATATTAATGAGGAGAATTTTAATCCAACTTTTCAATTTTTTCACATTTGAATGTACCTGATATCTTAGGCGAGGGACCTAGCTCCGGAACCAGGCATTGTAAAAGCAAAATTCATTCCTTTCTATTTTCTTTTGGCTGGGTATTGGTTAATTGTTAGAAATTGCCGGCCTTCCTACCAATGAGGATGGTCAACCGATGAACAGATAACCATCTACAGCACAGTCATATGGAAAAACCTTCAGCCAACGCCAGGCAAAGCCATCAATCGAGACAGCCCGATCTCTGATCATATGAGAAATGACGATCACTCACCCAGGAATAAAACCCTCTGGCGGAATATGGTGGGAATGAATGATAAGCCTGCACAATCCCGGCACCAGTACCTTCAAATTATATATCGTCTCAAAATGCTCCTAGCCTTAGCTTTTTAAGAATTCCCCCTGATTATCTTGGCATCCTGTCTGACTGCCATTGCCCATACATTCTCAGATAAGAGGTTTAGTCAGGAATCAATATAAAAACCCTATCCGTCATGAGCTCCATATGAGGGAAACTTGAACTGTACTCGATTAACGCCCAATCAGCCAATGTTACTCATCCCCACGGCACTTGAATAATGGTGTGAGAGAAGAAGTTGAGGATTGGTTGCCAAATTCCAAAACAATTGTGGCATTTTCTATGAAATTTCCTGACAGGTTTCTACCGATAATAAGATTATTAAACGAGCTTTCATCTTGCTGAATATGTCTTACACGGTATGGAACTGGGTCCGCATCTTCCATCAACCGCCACCATCCATTTCCCCTTGATGAAATGTGGGTCGACATGATGCATGCCATAGGCATTCCATCCATAACCTGACATGGTGACGACTGGCTTTTCTGAAACTATTTTTTCTCTGTAGGCGGTTTTCGATAATTCTTCTATTTCAAAGGCGAACACCTGAATGCCATACCGTGGCTCAGTATCTTGAGTAAACCGGTAAACCCGCCCATCATGAACGAGAACCCTTCCTCCCGGCCTGGCGATATGCTTATTTAATTTCACGATGGGATTCATCCGATGAGGCTTCCATTCCCCCATCAGCTCGTCAGCATAATAGAGGTTTAACGCATCATTTTGTGGATTGGTATAAAACAACCACCAGACATTTTCATATCGAAAAATTGAGGGATCCACATAATGCTCCCCATTGAAAATGCTTTTCACAAATTGCCATTCCGCAGGGAATGACGTGGCACGGTATAGCCTGATCGACAGATCTTCGTGGCTCTCCAGGATTAGGTAATGATCGTTTTCCCACTCAAACACGTAGGGATAAGATAAGTGGAATGGCTCATTGATGAGAATGCTCTTGTATTCCCATTTTTTACCATCCTCGCTTTCGGCGTATCCGATGTCTCCCTGATTATTGGCCCGGTTCAACACTTCGAAAAATAGATAATAACGATCATTTTTGATTGCCATAAAGGGGTCGGCCACAAACTTGGCATCAATATCCTTCACGTCCTTCGCCGTAAGAATGGGATTGGAGATGTCCTCCGGGTCGATTAATTCAAATGGA
>JAUIKP010000111.1 GCA_030430725.1 Nitrospiria bacterium | reverse complement strand
TCTTGAAGCAGCCGACGCATAGCCTGCCCGATCATTCCAATTTCCTCCAATATTTACCGGAGTACCGTTGATTGCATCAGACTATTCGCGTGTGGTGGGGAAAAGCCCTGGAAGCCCCTATGCCGCTCGGCAAGTTCGAGAACGGAGAATGCCCGTCCATTGACTTGCTCGGGAACCGTAAAAATCTGCCGTAAATCTCCTCCCCGTTCGCCCACAATCTGTCCGGCAAACATAACCCCTTTGGCAGTCAACCGGTGAATGCTGGTTTCGATATCCGCCACCCGTAGCGCAATATGGTGTAGAGTCCGATCCCCAAAATGCTTCACCCATGCGGGGATAATACTTGTTTTTCCCCGTTCACCCTCATACGCCTGATCCACAAATAACGCGGGACATCCTGGGGCCCGATAGACTTTGGCCCACCAATCGTCATACTCCAGCGTTTCAGCATAGGCATAGCCCAACAACAAAAATTCCTCAGCGCGTGCATCGATTGCCCCTGTGCGTATCGTGATATGATCGACCACCGGAAACAACCCAAGGCCTATCTCATCCAAGGCCTGGCTTATTATGGCGGCCGCATGATTTCTGGAGATATAGTCCTCAATGTAACGCATGATGACCTGCTCGAGCTCCATCCCCTGCTTCATAGTATTCCCCCCAGTTAGTCCATGGAAAATACGATCCCTTGCGCCAATGGCAATTCCGTGCCCCAATTGATCGTATTAGTTTGCCGACGCATATACGTTTTCCATGCATCGGAACCGGCCTCTCGCCCCCCGCCTGTTTCTTTCTCCCCGCCAAAAGCGCCGCCAATCTCCGCCCCCGACGTGCCGATATTCACATTCGCAATCCCACAGTCGCTGCCTTGCCCGGACAAAAACTGCTCGGCATGCCGAACATGTAGGGTAAACAGTGAAGATGACAGGCCTTGCGGCGCTTGATTTTGAAGGGCAATCGCGTCATCCAGGGTGTCATAAGGCATGATATACAAAATCGGCGAAAAGGTTTCCCGCTGCACCACCTTCCACGGGTTCTCAGCACGTACAATGGTAGGCTCGACAAAAAACCCGGGGCCCTCGATCATACTCCCGCCAAAGAGAATCCGGCCACCATCCTGCACGACTTCCTCAAGAGCAATACGAAATTCTTCCAAGGCCCGCTCATCGATCAGCGGCCCCATCAACACCCCTTCGTCCAGCGGATTACCCACCCGGACTTGTCGATAGGCACGAATCAGCCCTTGCACGACCTCCTCATACCGTGATTCCTGCACAAATAACCGGCGGGTTGTGGTGCATCGCTGCCCGGCAGTGCCAACAGCCCCAAAGACAATGGCAGGAATGGCCAGATTCAAGTCAGCCGTTTCATCGACAATCACGGCATTGTTCCCGCTAAGCTCCAGTAGGCTGCGCCCTAACCGTTGTGCCACGACTTTTGCGACCTTTTTCCCCACCGGCACAGAACCGGTAAACGAAATCAATGGCAAGCGTTCATCCGCCACCATCGTCTGCGCCAATTCATTCTGATCCGTAATAAACACGGAGAAAATTCCTGGAACACCTTGTTCCGCCATCACCTGGTTACAGATATGCTGTACGGCTAGAGCACAGAGAGCGGCCTTGGGGGAAGGTTTCCACACCACCGTATCCCCAGCGATGGCGGCCAGAAACGCATTCCACGCCCACACGGCAACCGGGAAGTTAAAGGCCGTGATCACCCCCACTACTCCGAGTGGATGCCACTGTTCGTACATCCGATGTTGTGGCCGTTCTGAGTGCATGGACAATCCATACAGCATGCGGGATTGACCCACCGCAAAATCCGCCATATCGATCATCTCCTGAACTTCCCCGTCGCCCTCGGCCTTGATTTTTCCTACCTCCATCGACACCAGGGAACCCAGCGCATTTTTTTTCGCGCGCAGGGCGTCACCGATTAACCGAACCACCTCCCCGCGTTTCGGAGGGGGGACCTGCCGCCACTCCCGAAAAGCCCGTTGCGATTCCTGAACCAGGGCGTCGTAATCCGCCATCGAACACCGGTTTACTTGAGCCAGAACCTGTCCCGTCGCGGGATTCACAGAATCCAGCAGATCCTCTGGTGTCGTTGACAACCAATGCCCCTGGCCGGTGCAAGCACCGGCATGCACCGTTTTTAACCCCAATTCATGGAAGACATCCATCATACGCTCCATTTCCTTTAACACACCATAAACTCATGCCGAACATGAATCATCCGGTTGAAAATACCGCCCGAACCGGTTTTCCAGGATTGAGGACAAATCAAACGTCTCTTGGGTCACAAACCCCCGATACGTCCCGGAACGCTCAAAGACCAGGTCGACCACACTGCACATCCCAGCTGCCGTCGTCACCTGAATTGCAGACCACAATTTACCGGCAATCGTCTGTGGGTAGATTTTCTGTACAAAATTCTCTTCATACAGTTCTCCTTTTCGAAGACCTGTCACCGACGTATAGATTAGGACCACATCCTGCAAAGTCTTCGGCACGGCCTTTTCCAAAATACGCTTTAAGGTCTCTCGGTCATCATTGAGTTTAAGATCATTCATCAACAGATGTATTTTTTCACAATGGCCGGGATAGCGCAGGGTCTTATAATTCATGGTCCGGACCTTGCCCGCAAACGTATCAGCCAACGTCCCTAGTCCACCGGAGGTGTTAAAGGCCTCGTATAACAGACCATCGATGGAAATGGTTTCATATCCTTCGAGGGGCAGCAACGGCACTTCCTGTCTATTCTCAATGCCATAGCACGTATTGCCGTATTCATTAATCAAACCGTCCGTCGACCACGTCAGCGAATATTTCAACACATTGCTGGGATTCACCGGTAACGCCCCGACCCGCATTTTCACCATATCGACGGTATCAAACCGGGTCATGAGTTCATGCGCGACGATGCTGATAAATCCCGGCGCCAACCCACATTGGGGCACAAAAGCCCTCGGGGCGCCCTCACTGATCTCCCTGATGCCTTTGGTGACTGTTACATCTTCAGTTAAATCAAAATAATGGGCGCCGCACGAGCGCGCCATCTCCCCAAGGACTAGATTACAATAATATGGAAGGCTGGAAATAATTCCGTCCGGTTCGACTGATTCAATAAATCGGCCCAGCGCTTTTGAATCCTGCACATCGACAAGCGACGCCTGAAAGTGGTTAGGGCCGATATCCTTCTTTAACCGGGCGACCACTTCCGGATCCACGTCTCCCAGACATATTTCGAAATCTCCACACTCAACCAATAACGTGGCAATCAGGGACCCTATTTTCCCGCCTCCAAGAATACAAATTTTACCCATCGATATCCCTTTCTGAGAAGAATTGCCTTACTTCTATTCTACTCCTTTTTGGCAGTCAGGGTAGTAGGATTTAGGATTGAGGCCGAGAGGCTCTGACTATCGGGTGGATGCCTTATGAATGGCGTCTGACCACGTCACGACCTGGTGGGGGAGTACCTTAAACGAATGTGACAACATTTGGTCCATTCCAAGTCCGAATGGTTAGATATTCCCATTATATTCCCCAATATTTCGCCTTAACCCTATACCAACCTGAGATTTGAAGGGATTCAATATCCATTCAATCAGGGACAGGGACCATTATCCCCACTGATTGTTTACCGAATTTTTCCGAGGGAACCGCCATATTGGGGAACACTCAATTATGACAGGGGTAGCGGAGGAATTGAGATTTGATGCAAAGGATTTGTGAAACGTCTTAGAATAACGAAAATACCTGGATCGCCCTCCGGCAGCCCTTCCAGCACACACAAGCAGACATGCATGCTACAGCCATTCCGACATTCGTGAAGGATACCCACAGCCTTCTGGGACTATCGTCTCTTATTCGATCATTTCTTAAAAAGATTGACCCCGGTGACTTTGAGCCTGGTGTAGGGCTCCGTTCAGTCCGAACGTCCAACACGACCGTCGTACGCTGACCCCATACCGCTGACAACGATAGGCGCCCATCGGCCATTTCCGCTCGAGCTTCAGGACTTATTTGCGAGGACATCCTGTAACATAACTTTGTCCAGGGTTAGATACCCGACCATCCGTTTCAGCCTGATGCTCTCCCCTTGAAGTTGTTTGGTTCCCCGGACTTGGCCGGATCTTCTCCCCTGATCCAATTTTTCCTACCCAATAGAAAGGTCTGCTCCGTGATTCCACTTTGCCAATCAGGTCGACCTCGGGAGCGCCCAATTCCGCCTGCCCTAAGATCGTGCCGTCGCGTTCCACCAAAAAGGGCTTCCGTTTCAGGATATTTTTCCTGGTTCTCTCTTGCGGCGAATTTTGCCGGACACTCGCTTATATTTTGGCCTCTAAAGCGGGGTACCGATCATGGGGATATCATCAATTCCGAGGGATATGCATTGGAATTCTATTTTTTCAATAGATCCTCTTTCCAAAAAAGGCACAGATATTATAAAGTAGAATCGCAAGACAGGAGCCAGGTGAGCAAATCTGATTTCAACCGGCCACCCAAGGAAGGGGTTTTCTATGAAACGGATTAGGTTCTCAGTCCGAATAAGATTAAGAATATATGGCCCGACTAATGACCTACTTGAGCTTGAAAACCAGGCAGACGGTCGGCCTTGCCTTTTTACTCCTTCTACTGGTCGCTAGCCCCTCTTTCTCCGCTTCTTCTATTCAGCTAACCTGGAAGGCAAATTCAGAATCGGACCTGGGGGGATACTATGTGCATATGGGCACATCCCCCAACTCTTACCACACCACAAAAAACGTCGGACTCACCACAACATTTACTTTTCAGGATCTGCCAGAAGGAATCACGTATTATTTTACGGTCACGGCTTTTGATGAATCAGGAAACATCAGTCCGCCCGCCAAGGAAGTGTCCATTGCCCTTCCGACACATAACACGAATCACAACCCGCTCAAGAATCAGGACCTGAATGGGGACGGCAAGGCCGACCTCGTCTGGCACAACACGAAAACCGGAGATGTAGCCGTATGGCTATTTAATGGCACGAATCTCGAAGCCTCGGCCTTTCTTGGCCGGTTACCCACGGAATGGTCACTGAAAGGAGTGGGCGATGTGAATGGGGACGGGAAAGCCGACCTCGTGTGGCGCAATGACATGAGCGGCGCCGTGGCGGTATGGTTAATGAACGGCTTGACGATCACCTCCACCGGCTTTTCCGGAATCGCACCAACCTCTTGGGGCATTCAGGCTGTCGAGGATATGGACGGGGACGGGAAGGCCGACTTGATCTGGCGCAACACTACTAATGGCAACACCGCCATATGGTTGATGAATGGGACCGCCATTGCCTCCACAGGTTTCCCGGCTGGTGTCCCTTTAGAGTGGCAAATCGCGGAAGTAGGCGATGTGAATGGGGATGGTAAGGCCGACGTCATTTGGCGTCATGGCACCAGCAGCACAGTGGCGGTGTGGTTGATGAACGGCTTAAAGATTACCTCCACGAGCTTTCCCGGCAGCGCACCAACGTCTTGGGACATTCAAGCCGTCGGGGATGTCAATGGCGATGGCAAGGCCGATCTGATCTGGCGCAACACCACTGATGGCAAAACCGCGATATGGGTCATGAGCGGACCTTCGATTGCAACTCTTGGGTTTCCAGCAGCAGTGTCGGTAGCATGGCAGATAGCGCAAGCGGACGATGTGAATGGAGATGGCAAAGCAGACATCATCTGGCGCAACAGCAACAATGGATCGGTGGCGGTATGGCTGATGAACGGCTTGACGATCACCTCAACTGGCTTTCCTGGCGCGGCTTCCACAGATTGGGAAATTCGGTAACCGTGAAAGCGAAAACACACCAGAACCCTTTCATGTATAGCCTCATGGACCAACCGAATGAATGGACCCAATAAATTTCCGAATGGAACGCTCAAGTAGATAGCCACGGCCTTACGCCGCGTGGTACTAAATTTCAACCTCGAGCTGAACCTGCCCTTTGTCCACTTTTTTTATGGTCTACGTACCGCCGAATGACGACCTCATTGAACCCAATAGTCAAAGAGACAAACCCGAGAAGGCCACAACTCCATTCCTCAGTAGGTCCGCTTCAGGTCGGAATACCAAAACCAAAGTTACCGATTCACCTTCGCTTTCATCTTGTCCACAATACTCGAACCCACATCGTTCGGAGAAAGCACCTGTACGACATATAGGTGATCAACTTGCCCCTCCATTTTTAACCACCACATTGGGATGATAGTGTTGGATCTGAGATATCTGCTCTTGCACAACCATCTTAATCGGCTCCCCGCACAAAACGTCTACGGTATTTAGGGATCCACACCCCATGGTATTGGTGCGGGTAGGCCACATGAGCACTGAGACGGACGTTCCTTCATGCGCTAAGGTCCTCAAAAGTCTTTCATGTGGCAAGGCGTTCCCCCTATCCAACGGGGAGCGCCTTTACCCACGGGCATACCCTCAGCGCTAGCTTTAACTGACACTCTGCCAAGGGAATTCACTTATGAGAAAAGCCTTACGTTGCCTCATTGGCTGACCGAGTTTCTTCATGATTTCAATGATTATTCGGTTCTATTTTGTTTCTAGCTTTTCTTCCAAAAAATTTCTGTACGCCCGCCTTAACGCCCTCCCTAAAGTTTTTCCTTAGTTCTCCGAAATGTTCCGCAGACAGTTTGGTGGTGTGGATAACCATATAGGGAGACAGAACAGATAAGGAAAAAGTCGACCAATTCATGAAATCCTCTTCCCGAAAAGGCACACCTACTGTGAAGTAGGGTCGCAAAACCAGGAGTCAGGTCTCAGCATCTGACTGTCCGGCTACCGAAGGAAGACATGTATTCGCAGGGGGGGGAGGGAATGAGGACTTCGGTCCGAATACGAAAAGGAGTAGAAAATGATCAGAAAAAAGACCTCCCCGAATTTTCTCAGGAAGCACGCGGAAGGCCATGGGCTGTTTCTCTCAAAACTTTTCACTAGCTCCACATTTTACATTCTCTTCTTAGCAGTAATAATTCTAATCCCTTGCTCGCCTGTATTTTCAGCAAACGTTTCGGTGACTTGGAACAAAAACACTGAATCGGATTTAGCAGGATATAAAATTTATAAACGGACGTTACCTTCTCAAGATTTTGGACAACCCATATTTTCAGGATTTCCCAATAATCCATCCTCCCCCTCAACAACAGTTTCCGGACTCAGTGGAGGCACAACCTATGGATTTATTGCGACAGCATTTGATACAGCAGGAAATGAAAGTACCCCTTCTACAGAAGCAACAATTACGATAACCTCAAGTACCCCACCCGCAGATACGACCGCCCCGACGGTCACCCTAACGGCCCCCAGCGCGGGCGCGGTCTCCGGCACGGTGACGGTCAGCGCCAGTGCCAGCGATAATGTCGGCGTGACAGGCGTCCAATTCCGGCTGCAGGGCGTCAATCTCGGCGCCGAAGATACCACCAATCCCTACAGTACCAGCTGGAATACTACCACCATTCCGAATGGCTCCTATTCTCTCACGGCGATCGCCCGCGATGCCGCGGGCAATACGAAAACCTCCGCGGCCGTCACGGTCACCGTGAGCAATACCAACCCACCACCACCATCCGGTTCGTCCATCTTCGTCAATTTCCAACCGTCCAGCGCGTCCGTCCCCAGTGGCTATCAAAAAGATGACGGCAGTGTCTACACCAGCAGCCGTGGCTACGGCTGGACCACCTTCGTCAACACCCGCGAGCGGAATGCCCAGGCCGATCAACGGCTCGATACATTCATTCATTTTGACTCCGGCAACAGTGTGACCTGGAATTACGATCTCCCGAATGGCGACTATAACGTTTCACTGGCCAGCGGCGATCCCAGTTGGGAACAAGGCCCGCATCATATTACGATAGAAGGCATCACCGTCATTAATAATCAGACGACCACCAGCAATCAATTCGTTACCATTACCAACCATCCAATCACCGTCGCGGATGGGCATTTGAGTCTGCAACTGACTCGAACATCTTCTACACATACGATACTGAATTATGTGATTATCACCCCGGCGTCATCCGATACCACACCTCCGAACGTCACGCTGACAGCTCCCAGCGCGGGCACCGTCTCCGGAACGGTGACCGTCACGGCCAGTGCCAGTGATAATGTCGGCGTCACCGGCGTCCAATTCCGGCTGCAGGGTGCCAACCTCGGCGCTGAAGATACGACCAATCCCTACAGCACCAGCTGGAATACCACCACCGTGCCGAATGGCTCCTACACCCTCACGGCTCTCGCCCGTGATGCCGCGGGCAATACAAAAACCTCGGCACCTATCACGGTCACCGTGAGCAATACCAGTACCCCGCCCGCAGATACGACCGCCCCGACGGTCACGCTGACAGCTCCCAGCGCGGGCACCGTCTCCGGAACGGTGACCGTCAAAGCCAGTGCCAGTGATAATGTCGGCGTCACCGGCGTCCAATTCCGGCTGCAGGGTGCCAACCTCGGCGCTGAAGATACGACCAATCCCTACAGCACCAGCTGGAATACCACCACCGTGCCGAATGGCTCCTACACCCTCACGGCTCTCGCCCGTGATGCCGCGGGCAATACAAAAACCTCGGCACCTATCACGGTCACCGTGAGTAATACAAGCACTTCACCCTCACCCCAAAATCACGATCTGAATGGGGACGGCAAGGCGGACCTCATCTGGCGGAATACGAAATCCGGGCACGTGGCTGGATGGCTTCTCAATGGGGCAAGCGTTGCCGACTCGGGATTTCTTGGTCAGTTGCCTACGGAATGGGACCTGAAGGGAGTGGGGGATCTAAATGGAGACGGCAAAGCCGATGTCGTCTGGCACCATAGCACGAGCGGCGCGGTGGCCGTGTGGC
>JAUIKP010000110.1 GCA_030430725.1 Nitrospiria bacterium | reverse complement strand
GCCGTTCTGCTTCCCTCACTGCGAGCAGACTATGCTCATCGACAGTGTATTTATGATATTGATTGAACTGCATGAGGCCACGTACCCGAGAGAAAGCCGGCACGAGTTTTTCCAGAAGACCGGCTTGATGCATGGCCTCAAGATTTTGAGCTATCCGACCGGGGCTTGACAGAATGTGTCGAAAAAGTCCACTCACCGGTTTGGTATGAAACTCCTCATTGGGTAGGGTTCCCATGTGCTGAGACAATTCATTGAGAATCCGTGAATCAATAGGGACGGCTTGACGATGAGAAATCACAAATAACCTCAGGAGCAACATGGGGCTTTCCATTACCTCAAGGAGCTTATCCGTCTGAATTGTCAGTCGATTTTCCAGAATTCGGAAATGTCCCTCGATTAATGGAGGAGGCCACCATTGGCGAACTCGATCCAACCAGGATTCCTTTCTGGCTTGATCAAGGAATCGCCGCCCGCGGTCAAACAACCCCGTCGTGTGACGGAAATACACCTGCATAAATTGCTCAACAGCCAACAAATGAGGGTGATCCACAAATCCCCAAAGCGCAGAGAGCCGAACCTGATCGTCGAATGTGAGGATATCCTGAGCCCGCCCCGCTTCAAAATGTAAAAAACACCGAACTCGCCAAAGAAATTCTTGCGCTTCTTGCAGAACCTGATAATCCTGAATAGCTATTATGCCCCGATTCGAGAGTTCTTGAATCGTCCCTACTCCATATCGAGCCTGGCCAACCCATTGCAGTAAATGCAAATCCCGAAGCCCACCTTTACTTTTTTTAATATTCGGTTCCAGCATAAAGACCGTCTCACCAAATTTGGCATACTCTCTCTCGCGCTCTTGAATTTTATCCAGGACAAACCGTTGCGCCCGTTTCTTGATAATTCGACGTTCGAATTTTCGGTGAAATTCCTGGAACACTGAAGCACTGCCAATGAGAAATCGTGACTCCATCAGTGAGGTACAGGCAGCCAGATCGGTCTCTGCAATCGTCAGACATTCTGTGAGGGACCGCACACTATGCCCAACTTGAAAACCAAGATCCCAAAGCCGGTGAAAGACTCCAGTAGAAAGTGCCTCAGCGGCCTCGCTTTGATTGCCTTGGGTGAGAATCATCACATCGATGTCGGAATATGGAGCTAACTCCCGTCGCCCATACCCCCCCATGGCCACCAAACAACACTGCGGCCATCCAGCTCGCACACCTGCATTGCCTTGCTGAATAACCTCCCGAAACCGCGCGATCAGTAAAGCATCCAAAAAATCGGAAAAAGCCTGGGTGATCTCACTGCCGGTCGCCCCTTCAAATAAGCGTTGTCGAAGAACCTCACGCTGGGACTGGAGAACGTGAAGCCCCAGAGAGGAGTCCGTTTGTTCCGTCAAACCGGTAGGAGGCAATGAAACACCTTCACTCATCGAGGACGACTCCCGCCAATCCTGACCATGTTGCACATTCAGATTACACTCCCGAAAAATATCGGTTCGTAATCGGCATGCGCCGATCTTTTCCTAACGCTCTCGGGGTAATTTTAATTCCCACCGGAGCTTGCCGGCGCTTGTATTCGCTCCGATCCACCATTCCCATGACAGTTCGAACGACATGAGCATCATAGCCCATTTTCACAATCCTGCCCATTGATTCATTGTCCTCAACATAAGCTTCCAGAATGGCATCTAATATCGAATAGGGAGGGAGGGTATCCTGATCCATCTGATCGGGCCTCAACTCAGCGGAAGGAGCACGCATCTGAATTCTTTCAGGAATAATCACTCGATCGAAATCAGGGCCCCTATAATCACTTCGCCATCTAGAAAGCTGATACACCTTTGTTTTGGGAATGTCTTTAATAACGGCAAATCCACCAGCCATATCACCGTAAAGGGTGGCATAGCCCACACTCATTTCGCTTTTGTTTCCCGTAGTCAGGACTAAATACCCGAACTTATTGGAAAGAGCCATCAGAAGTGTTCCCCGGATACGAGCTTGCAGATTTTCCTCGGTCGTATCAGGCTGACAACCCTGAAAGGACTTGCCTAACACCTGAAGCAAAGCCTTAAACACCCTCGTTATCGAAAGATGCCGCATCTCGATTCCTAATTTTCTCCCTAGTTGACGAGCATCCTCACGACTTTCCCTTGAGGTATAGGGAGATGGCATCATTACACCCATCACATTGGACCCACTTAAGGCATCTCTAGCAATCACGGCAGTCAAAGCCGAATCGATCCCTCCGCTGATACCGACAAGAACCCTTGAGAAGGCATTCTTCCTCACATAATCTTGCACACCCAGCACAAGTGCCCGGTATATCTCCTCTAACTCACCGATGACCGGTGTGAGCCTTCTGACGCCTGGAGCTCTAGACTTCGGCCACCTCGGGGTCCACCCCATGCGGACCATCGGAATCCGAACATCTTCACCATCAACTTCAGATGCGTTTTCCGGCCCCTTGGATTTACCCTTTCGTGTTGGAGGAATCTGAAGATCGGTAAGCAAGAAATCTTCCTCAAAGGCTTTTGCTCTCGCAAGAACCACACCTGTGGAATCCATGACGAGACTATTCCCATCAAAGACCAATTCATCCTGTCCTCCGACCATGTTGGTATAACTGACTATGACATTGTTCGCTTTCGCCCGAAGGGCTAACATGTGTTCACGATTGTGGGTTTTCCCGACGTGATAAGGGGAGGCATTCAGGTTGAGAACCAGTTGAGCGCCCCCATATACTGCTTGCTGGCTAGCCGGACCATCAGCAAACCATATGTCTTCACAAATATTGATTCCGATTCGTACCGGGCCTAGGCAGTAGACCGGACTGGTTCGTCCCGGTTGAAAATACCGCTCTTCATCAAACACCCCATAGTTGGGAAGTTTGCATTTGGCATATGATCTTTTCACCTGACCATTGACCAGGACCCAGGCCGCATTCAAAGGCTTCCTTCGATTCTTCCCGCGATTCCAGGGAAGATCTTGAGCAGCACGATCAGATTCAATCACGCTTCCCACTACGGCCATAATCCCTGTCGTGACTTTGGTTATTCGATCCCGCATCCGACTAATATCGAAAAGAAATTTCGGCATGAGGAGCAGATCTTCCGGAGGATATCCACACACGGCCAACTCCGGAAAGACAACCACATCGGCTTTGGCTTTCCTCGCCTCTCGAATCCATCTGCAAATGGTGCGGGTATTCCCCTCAAGATCCCCAACCACCGCATTCATCTGCACCATCGCCAATCGAAGCATCATGATAAAAAAACGTCCTCTGTCCCAGCGGAACCGAGGACGCCATTGTCCTTTGAACTAATATATACGGGAAGACGTCGTTGTCGCCCTTCACGGTATAATACAAGCAATGGAGAATCCGTTCAAAGAACCTCTCATCAAATTTCTATTTCAATGATAAACCGTCCTAGAGATGCTTATTGAGTCGCCCGTTGTAGTTCCTCCGCGAGAATAATCGCATCGGCAATTTCTCTCATGGATTTTCGAAGATTCATGCTTTGACGCTGCATAAGGCGAAATGCTTCAGGCTCTGACAATCCCCTGGACGACATTAAAAACCCTTTAGCACGCTCTACCAATTTTCGTACTTCCAGAGCCTCTTGCATCTCAAACGATTTTTCCATAAGCCGAGTGTGCTCAATGGCGACGGCGGATTGATTCGCAATGGCTTGAAGTGTGGTAATCTCTTCATCTGAAAACGCATGATAACTGGAAGTGTATACATTAATCACCCCAATCGGATTCTCTTTCATGAGCATGGGAATGGACAATAAAGAATGCAACCCTTCCTGCTTTGCCAAATCCCGATAAAAATACCCATCTTCTGCCTTCACATCCTGGACATACACCGGATGTTGATCCTGCACCGCTCGGCCGCTCATGCTCTGCCCAACCTTTAACGGTGGCTTCCGACGATAGGCCTCGCTCAGGCTTTGAGTGGCTGCAATACGAAGTTCCCCAGAAGCCTGGTCGACGAGCATGATCGAGCAAATTTTTGAATTCATCAGCTGAGCCGTCATGGTGACAATCAATTGCAGCACATCCTCTATCAGTCGATTAGAAGCCACCGTTTCCGATACTTGAGAAAGGGTTTCAAGTCGCCGCGCTTTTTGCCGCATATCATCATACAATCTGGCATTGTCAATGGCCGCGCCGACTTGATTGGCAATCGTCAGCAAGAGCGCAAGGGTTTCTTCAGCATATCGCTTTGACCGCTTATGTTGAACATTGATGACACCGACCATTTTCCCCTTACTCGTAATGGGAACCGATACAAACGCCTGATAGCGATCTTCTGGCAAACGATGAAAAAACTTAAATCTGGCGTCATCACTTGCATTGCGAGGAATCACCACAGGAATTTTTTCTCGTGCCACCCATCCGGTAATTCCTTCTCCCAAACCTATCGATATCCGTCCAATGAGGCGCGGGTGAGGATTTTTCGACGCGCGCAAAATAAGCTCGTCTGTTGTTTCAGAAATCAAATACAACAGACAGGCATCCCCCTTCGTCACTTCCACAACCACTTCCACGATCTGCTTTAACACCGTTTCCAGCTCCAAGGTACTACTAATGGATTCACTGATTCGGTGAAGAATCTGCACTTCACGGGTCCGCTCCCGCACCATATGCTTGAGGTCTTCTATTGTCGAAGGACGGATCGGAGCCATGTCATTTTTTCTTGGAGAGACGAGGACGGCCCACCGCCTGCCGGACAGGATCTAATCGTTTCACACGAAAGGCCTGATTGGCTATAAACCATTGACGAATACGTTGTTGAAACAGGGGAACGACCTGAACCTTCCCGATTGCGGTGGGCACCACGCAATTGACCTGACCCTTTACGACCTTTTTGTCGTGTTGCATGGCCCCCCAGAGTTCCGTAAAAGACATGGCAGGCATGGCAATAGGCAACCCAACATCCTGAATCAGGTCGCGCTGCCGCTCTACCAATTCCTTAGGACACATCCCTAAAAATCGCGCGATTCCGGCTTCCTGCACCATGCCAATTCCCACGGCCTCTCCATGAATCCAAGTTTTATAACGTCCCCAGTTTTCCAACGCATGGCCTACGGTGTGACCGTAATTCAAAATGCGTCTGAGGCCGGATTCCCGTTCATCTCCACCCACGACTTCGGCTTTAATTTCACAACACCGCCGAATGACGGTCGGAATAACATCCTCTGCTTGTTCTCGTAAGTCATCAACGTGTTGTTCTAAATATTCAAAAAATTTCGAATCCGCAATCATGCCGTATTTTATCACCTCCGCTAACCCTGCTATCCATTCACGTTTTGGAAGAGATTGCAATGTCTGCGGATCAACAACCACGACCCGTGGCTGATAAAACGCCCCGATCAAATTTTTCCCGATTGGATGATTGACCCCAGTTTTTCCACCCACGCTTGAATCTACTTGTGCCACCAATGTCGTCGGCACCTGGACAAATGAAACACCTCGCAGATAAATCGAGGCCGCAAACCCCGCCACATCTCCCACAACCCCTCCACCTAATGCCAACACCACTTCCTGGCGTTCAAGTCGTTGTGTGACGAATTCATCCAGTATTTTTGACAACCAATACATGGACTTGGCCTTTTCCCCATCGGGTATCACCACAAGAAATGGAGAAAATCCACACCGCTTTAGGGCTCGGACAACTACCCGTCCGTAGAGCTTATGGACGACTGGATTGGTTACAATGGCCACTCGCCCCGACAATCCAACATCCTGAAGCACACGGCCTATTTGAGGCAAAATCTGGGATTGAATAAGGACGTGATAACTCCGGTCGCCCAAAGAAACCGTAACATGTTTCGAGAAATCAGAGTTCTTCATCTAGCGGAAGTCATCACAATGCAGTCTTATTTTAGGAAACGATAGAAACCTGCCACGAAAGGAACTCAGAACAAGAGGATTAAAACATGCGGACATACTCTTGATAAGCCTCAAAGTTTCTTTTCATTTCATCCAACGTATCTCCACCAAATTTTTCAATCAGGGCGTTGGCCATTTCATAAGCAATCACCGCTTCGCCCACAACCCCGGCAGCCGGAACAGTGCAAATATCCGAACGCTCTACCGTGGCCTCAAACGGCTCTTTCGTTTCGATGTCTACGCTATCTTTGGGAGTATAGAGCGTCGCGATAGGTTTCATGGCCACTCGTAGAACGATCGGTTGCCCATTGGTAATGCCGCCTTCCAATCCACCGGCATTGTTCGATTTCCTGGTAAATTGTCCTGTGGCTTTGTCGAAATAAATATCGTCATGGACTTCAGATCCAAAACGTCTGGCCGACTCAAATCCCATTCCAATTTCCACACCTTTCATCGCTTGAATACTCATCGCAGCAAACGCCAAGCGAGCACTTAGGCGCCGGTCCCATTGAACATAGGTTCCCAGCCCGATTGGAACGTTCGTGACCACAACCTCGAAAATGCCGCCTAAGGAATCTCCTTTATGCTTGGCCGCCCGAATTTGTTCAACCATTTTTTTTGCCGTCTCAGGGTCATGGCATCGCACCTCAGATTGTTCTGCCCGTTCATACGCCAAAAACGGATCATTCGGACTGGGAGCGGAAACCCCTCCAATGTCCATCGTATAACTGACCACTCGCATGTCAAACTCGGCTAGCAACGATTTCGCCACACCACCAATGGCAACTCTGATCGCTGTTTCCCTGGCACTGGCCTTTTCTAGCACATTCCGGATATCGCTATGACCATATTTAATGGCTCCAACCAAATCTGCATGGCCCGGCCGTGGACGAGTCACCACTCGTTCAGTGGAAGGGGGGCCAGGTTCGGATGCCATGATATCCTTCCAATTTTCCCAATCTTTATTCCAGATCAACAGTCCTAGCGGATTTCCCAAAGTTTTCCCTTTTCGAACTCCACAGATAAACTCAATCCGGTCCTTTTCAATTCGCATCCGACCGCCACGCCCATATCCGCCCTGACGGCGGATCAAATCTACATTAATCCCTTCCGCCGTGACCGGCAAACCAGACGGAACCCCTTCAACCACAGCCATTAGACCTCTTCCATGAGATTCCCCCGCATTTAAATATCGCAACATGGCATTCCTTTTTGGCTCATTAATTATTCATGCCGGTAGCATGTTTCCTCTTCAGATGTTCCAAATCTTACTGATCAGGACCGTCTGCCCAAGCCTGAAGCTACAGCCTTGCAATCCGGATATTGTTGAATGATCAATCACTGGATCCCACTGAGCATGAAGGAGTCAAAGAGTCCCCCCAGACTTTCAGAGTACAGATTATGAAGGTTTTTTCAGGCTTTCTCAACCAGAATATTCATAATGGCTATTGAATGGTGGGAAAAGAAAGAATGAAGGTTTTTGGCGGGGGAGCCCCATTTAATGAGGCGGCTGAAGAAAGGTACTCAAGGATCACTTCCTCCTCACTAATGGTCTTAATTGTCCATCCTGATTGAGCGAGTTCAGATCCCGCTTGGACCAGAACTCGTTTCGATGGAGATACTTGAATGATTGCCTGGTGCCCATCTCGGCCATGAATCACACCGAGAAGTCTCCAATCTGGATTATTCGGCAAGGGAACAATTTTCGAATCATTGTCTGATGGCGTCGTAACGTTAGGAGTTGAAAGACGCGGCTGAGGTATCCGCTTAAAAGGATCTCGACGACTCCCGTCATTTCGGCCGGAATTGCCCCCAACGAGGGTGGGTCCAACTACCCTGCTTAGGTAAGGAGTCGATGAGGACGTGTCTTCCGCAGCTTCCACTCCCATCCCCCTCCCCAAACCAAGCACAATCCAAACACAGACCAAGCAGCACACGAACCCTTTCAAGTAGGCAAACACTGTGAAGACCCCATTTCGAATGTCCATGACTCCCGGATCTCGCAATCCCGCCTGACATTGATCGATTTGATTATGTTTTAAGCAACTGCTGAACATGTTCAATACCTAAGGGAGTTAACCCGTGCATCACAAGATTCGTGCTAACGAGAGGCGATTGTTCATTGTCTGGATTTCCGGCCAGGGTAATGGAAGGGATACGTTCAACCCATGCAAGCTGCCGCAGGTCATCCAAAAATTGAACGGTCTCCTGGAAATTTCCTTCTACTCTCAGGGCAATGGGTAACGAAAATTCAGATTGTCGAAGCTCGGTCAAAGGACGCTCAGGTTTCCACACCCGAACGGTCACATTCCTTCGTTTCGCAATTTCGATGACATCCCTTCGAAAGATTTTTGATTCTATTTTTTCAGGAAATTGTTGAACCCGAGAAGCTAAATTTTCACGCAAGGTGTTGACTTCTTTCTCTAGGGCATTCAATGATTTCGTTTTTTGGATGAGCCCCCCGCTTTCCTGATTTAGGCGAGAAATTTCCTCTTGCAACTGCGTAATTGAGTCATTCATCGTATCCCACATCACGAAATGAATGCCCAAAAGACAGACAACCATGGCTCCAACCAGGAGACCAAACCGACACCAAAGGGATAATGATTTCCACTGTGACATTACGTAGTCACCTGTTGATCCGATACAAAACGAATTAAAAATGAAAAGGCAGTTGATGCTCCCCCTGGGTGATCAAGAATTTCCACTACAGGTAAACTCAGGATAATTCCATCATTCTCCAACCCCTCCATTAATTTACCTATATCTTCTAGTGCCAATGATTGTCCCCTCAATTCCACCACTCGTGATTCAAGTTGTACCCGCTCCAACCAGATATCAAGCTTTTCAACATTTCGACTGACTCCAACCAGCATTTTGACTGGCCAAGCCTTTTCTCTCTCCTGATCACTGAGCTGCTCAATGGAGGTCATGAGGAGGCCTTTTTGTTCATGAAAACGCTGTAATTTATTAAGGTCTTCCTTTATTTG
>JAUIKP010000109.1 GCA_030430725.1 Nitrospiria bacterium | reverse complement strand
ATCGTGGTGCCGTTTAAGAAGGTGACAGATGGAATGGTGACACGGACGGATATATTAGAGGACAGTTTTTCCCCATGTCGTTTGTCATGGTTGGTTGGCCAAATCCCTGATGACATGTTGCAGCCCGGTGACCACACGTGCGAGGTGGTCGTAGTGAATGTGATCAGGTGTATCGTTCGAGGTGTGGTAATTCGGATCCCGAAACAGAGCGGTATCCGTCACCATGAGGGCCGGGAATCCTTCCTGCCAGAATGCCCAATGATCGGACCAGCCAACTCCGGGCAACCATTCAGGTAACGCGGCCCCTTCTGAGGGAAACTGGGTGTGCTGCCGAAAGGATCCTACCGCCTGCTGCACCCAATCCCTGTTCGAAAGGTTACTGACAAACCCGATGAAATTTCCCGTTGATGGGTAAATGAGACTGAGTGGAGGGGGGTATCGTTGGCTGTTCGGTGCCTCAGTATAGTAGCCAATGGTCTCCAGGCTGAGCATGAGGACAATGCGTTCATTCTGCTGGCGGCTGCGCTGGGCGTACACCCGGCTCCCCATGCTTGGGGTTTGAAAGAAGGGGGGTTCTTCGTTGGCGAAGGCCACAAATCTGAGGGTGCGAGAAACAGGGGATTGAGCGAATTCCCGGGCAAGAGCCAATACCGCCGCGACCCCGGTCCCGTTATCATTTGCCCCGGGACTCCCTTTGACGGAATCATAGTGTGCGCCGATGACCAGGATGTCTTCACGGCGATCGGCCCCGAGTACCTCCGCTTCGATGTTTTCACAGATTTTTCCGGAAACGTTGAATGTATGGCGGAGGACATTATATCCGGCCGCTTCGAATTCAGTGCGAATGTATTCCGCCGTGCGCTGGAGTTGGTTGTAGTGAAAAAGATTGCGCTCTCCTATTTGCATGCTCAGCATGTGGACATGGGTGTGGAGTTTTTGCTCCAGGTCACGTATTTCGTCAGTCGCTTTTGGTAATGCTCCTTGATAACTGCTCCCCGGCATCCAAATCATTCCGTACCATCCTCCTGCACACACCAAGATCACCATTCCTGCCATGATGCCCCACTTTGACGTGTTCACCTTTTTCCTCCGACCTTTCCCAATCAGGGTCAATTCCTTCCTGCACTGGTAATCGGTGTTATGGGTGCGGGGTTAATTGGCATTCCGAAGGATTGTGACAACAGGCTGATATTATATGATGTTACAACAATCGGATCGACTGCAAATTGTAATAACTGTTGTGTCGCTGGGGTTTGTTTGTGCCACAGGGATGGCCGGATGCGCCTGAGATGAGCGGAAAAAAGAAGGTTATGAGGTGATGAAGAAACATCAATGGGTGAATCAAACCCACCGTCGGCGATATGTTCATGCGCCAAACCCACCTGAACCGTAATCCGCCTTGAGCGGATCCGACATCAATGAAGGTGTGGTATTGTTTCCAGGGAAATTGAGAGGCGATCTTTTTGCTGGCTCCCATACTCAACCCTGTCATGGAACTTAAAAGTTCTTTCAGGCGGCGAGGGTCGCTGTACACTTCTTCAAAGAAACTTTTGACTCCTTTGACTTTATGCTGCGGTAGCCCGGTCCGCAATCCCTCGGGCAGGTTTTCCTAAAATCGGTAAGGACGAAAATTGACTATTTCCAGCCACCCTCCCAGGTAGGTGGGTTTGGCTTTATCTAAAAACAGATCGGTTTCGGATGTATGGGCATAATGTCCATTCTGCCGATCCAACAAAGCCAGTGAGACAAGCGTCTCAAAAAATCCCTGGCGTTACGTGGATGAAGCCCCGGAGGTGCCTGAAGGGCCAGTGCGTCAAGCGGCTGTCAAGCCAACTCAGAGAAGACGCCGAGTTCCACGGCGCTCAGCAGTGTCTTAGCGCACCAAAAGGCCAATCCCAATTGCATAATTCGATCCAGCGTTACTTCCTATGCCATCTTTACAGTTCCCTTCACTTCTGTAAAAGCCGTGTGAAAAAATAATCGTGCCAGTTGAATTCGGTTTAGGGCACCATGAAACTTATGGTTCTGGCAACCAACCAGCCATGACACAGCGTTGTGCGAGGAGCGGCACGAAACTTTGGGTGTCGAGGGAAATCGTATTCATGAATTGGTCTGCCAATGATTGATCGGCGAAGCATTCATAAACATCATCCAAAAATCCCCCACGGAGCAATGGATGATATAAAAATTCTTGACCTGGCCCGGTGCGAACTTCCAGGGGATACTCTGTCACGTCAATGTTGATCAACCCGCAGGCTGCCAGCCATGTTCGTGCATCTAACGCCGAAGGCCGTTCGGCGAGATAGTTCGTAAATGCCTCTCGTTCTTTCGTGAGCCCTTGTCGGGTCATTTCCCGGTCCACGCGTTTCCATAAAGAATCAAACGTCCCAAAGGAGGGGAATGTGAGAACCAATTGCCCTCCAGGCTTGAGAAACCGAACCAATTGCTGAAGGGCGTCCAGACGGTCAGGTCGAAAAAACATAAAGGATAAATTGCCGGTGATGCGATCGAATTGACCGAGATCGGGTGGCAATGTTCGGATATCCCCCAATCGAAATTCCAGCCAGGGGAAATATGGTCCCTGAACTGCGCGAGCGCGGATGAGTTGGGCATGGTTGACATCAATTCCGATGACTTGTCCACCTGGTCCAACATGATGCGCAAGATAAAAGGCAGGAATTCCATCTCCACAGGCCACATCCAGTATCGTGGCGCCTTCAGAGAGATCCAGGTGGGTCAGCAGGCTTTCGGCAAATGGTCTCGACCAGGGATCTTTTTTTGGCAGGCTACACAGCCATGCCGGCGGGTTTTTCAACGAAGATGAATGGGAAGGATTGGGCATCATGAATGGCTGCGGCCGAGCATTAATGAAATCCTAGCATGTGGGGGTTGCTGGCACGAGTGCCTTTGATTCCTACTCACTAAAAGAGAGCTGTGGCCCTGAACCCCTTTTCTTGAAAGCCGCCATGAGATTTTTTCATCATCTCATTAGGTGCCCCAGCAGATCAAACTTTCCGATCCTGCGCCCTGAGATTCGATTTTGACATGGGTCATTCTCAAATGCGCTACGTTGATGTGCGAGGGCGATTCAGTCGGTGTGGATTGCATATTGTCCGAATCTACCCATCGAGCAATTAGGGTGCGTAATGGGTGTTGTTTGACCATAGCCTTGGGTGTGACGGGGATGGCTCCTGCCCGCACAAGAAGACCTCGCTCCTTGGGTTCCGGGCAGGGAAAATCCACATCTTCTAAGGATTCAGGATTCATGATGGGAAGAGATTGAGTCTGTCCGACGACTTTCCAGGTATGCTTCATCTACTGAGAGGTCGAGATGCCGGTTTGATTTTCTTCAAGGATGACTTGGTGGAGCAAGGTTTGGTTGGCATCAAACCATTCTATGCGGACCGACGTTTTCAAGCCATCAGGGTCAATGGTGATTTTCCCAAAATTTCGTGAGGCGTCGTTAAAGTATTCAAATCGTGGCTCTCGATTAGAAATTTTGTAATTCATCTGAGCGGCCAGCGGACCGAAAATAAATTCTTTCCGATCCGTCAAACCAGGCATCCGGCTCACCGCTCCAAGATGCACATCACCGGCAAGAAACAGCACCCCCGTAATGCCCATTTTGTCTATAAACTGCAAGATCTCATCTCGCTCATCGGGATATTCTCCCCATTTGTCGACCCGAGGATCGGAAAAGGGGACGGAGGAGATAATAAATTTGTATCTTGCAGAAGAGGCCTCGAGCTTGGCCAACAGCCATTGTTTTTGATCGGCTCCCAACATCGTGTTAGAAGCCGGGTTTCGATATTGGCGGGTATCCAGGAGAAAGAGTTCCACGGCCTTTCCCCAGCGAAATGCCCGAAAGAGACGGGTTGAATCTGTCGCATGTGGGCGAATGGGCCAGTAGGTAAAAAAGGCCTGGCGGCCAATAGGCATGAGAGGATTTGTTGAAGTGAAGTCACTGTCCACTTCGTGATCGTCCCACATGGCATAGACACTTGTTTCGGCGAAAAGCCGTTTTACAAATTCGTCACGGTTTTCTCGATACTTGTGCCAATAGTCAGATAATTCTCGGGCAGCTGTGTCTTTGTCAGCGTAAATCGTATCTCCCAAAAAGACAAAAAAGTCCGGACTCATCGTGCGCATGGATTCCATAATGGAAAAAGGTTGAAAACTATGGCGCGTATCACCTCCAACCACAAAGGTCACGGTCGTCAGGTCGTCTTCAAGTGGAGCCGTGATGAATTGACATGATCGTCCAGGACCTTTCCCCGGAACCAGGCTCCGATACCAATACCATGTTTTCGGGGTCAAAGCCGTCAGGGGAATGTGGGTGGTGAAATCGGTTTCCGGGGAGGTTGAGACCATTATGGTTTCTTGAAAGGTGGACCACTGTGGGTCAGTGGAATATTGAATTTTCAGTGTTTGGGCACCAGTGGTTTGCACCCACACGATGGCTTCATGCGGCGTGACATCTCCCACGGCGCAATTAAATTCGCTGCCTTGCTGTTCGACACTATCCGGAATGTCTATGGAGGGACATCCTCCCAACACTCCACAAAACCAAATGAGCACTACCCATTCTTTCATGTCGGTCGGGGCAAGCCCCCAACCCCTTATCCATCGTGGTTCCGGTTTCATTGGATTGTGAATCCTTTTAAATTTTCCCAGCCGGGAGGAATCCCTTGGTGAACAATACAAATAGGGGACGGAAGGGGATAAATCCTACTAGGCATAATTTTCTCATACCCTATAGCGCGGGTACGAGGGATAAGATGATGCCGGGTTCGAACCTTCGCTCACATTTGCACCTTTGCTCTTGCAAAGCATACAATTTTGGTAGTCTCCCTGAATGACGAGGATACGCGCAACCTTTATGACGCCATTTCCCTTTCTCTGTATGGCCTTGCTTGGGACTTTTCATCTCACTTCACCTGATGAGACTGTCTTCACGTATCAGGCTAATCCCCCATCCTCCATCCATGTTCAGCCTGTGGCCATGAATACCAATCCGTTTTCGTCGATTCAAACACGCCCAAAGCTTCCGGTCGAACCGGATGAATTCGATCCTCGGGAGATCAATGCCTATTATGATTGGCGCAACGATATGTTTTTCAGAGAGTTTGACCTGACCGGCTCCGGGTCGGTTAATTTCATGACGGCACGTCGAACCTATAAGGTCTGGCTCGACGAGTTCGGCACCCCGGTCGTCTTGACCGTTGGCGATCCGGTGTTTTTTTGGTTTGATTTAAATGGAAATGGAAAGTTTGAGCAGGAACTGGGTGAGATGTTCAAGGATTCCTATGAGGACGGGGTCAGCGGCAATGAAGAGCCTTATGATAATAGCGATCTTCAAGAGCCTGCGGGGCCTGGCCCGGAATGGAACCCTCCCCCACAAGGAGGCTTTACACAACCGCCCTGCGATTCGCGGTTCGGGTGTTAATGGCTATGATAGCCCAGGACCATTCTCATCTTCAGTTGCCCTTTATTCATCCACGAACGCAAATCCCACCTGCAAATCTTTCCGGGCTTCAATGGTCACCTCCTGGCGCTGTTCACCCAACACCGGATGCCGGACTAACAACGTATACGTTCCCGGTGGAATTTGGTCGATGGTAAACCGGCCCTCTTGATCAGAAATGGCAAAATACGGGTTATCAACCACGTACAACCAGTTCTGCATAAAGTCATGCCGATTACAAATGATCCGCACTACGACCCCGTTTTCCATTTTGTTTGCGGGAAATATCCTGACGATTTCATCATGAGGCTGAAGATCCTGATTATGAACCGTGCGCAGAATTTTTCCCCTGGTATCTTTGGACACAAAGGAGTGCAGAACGTGCTTGATCGAATCCTGATTCTGGAATCGCACGGTTTCATTGGCTGCGATGACACCCGTGAATGGTCCAAAATTACAATCTTTGGTTTTGACGTGAAGCCCGAGGGATTCCCCCCCCAGGTATCGAAATTCACCCGTTCCAGGTAAATCGCCCGTATAGGTTTTTGGAGGGAAAGGTTTTCCCGTGTCGATGCCCTTTAGTACGATCACCGCACCCGTCAAGAACCCATCTCGAGATTCAACTTTCATGAGGCTTCGTTCCTGGCCACACACCTCTGGATTTTTTTCTACTGTGAAATGTAAAGGCTCCTTCGAAGAGCCAAGGAAAGAAACCCTTCCATGAATGGATCCAACAGTCTGGACGTTCCCCACTTCATACGCATCGGCTGCGCCTGGTGCCATAACCAGCGCCAGACTAGCCAGAATCCACAAAGCCATGGTGTTGTTATCCATGATCCATCTCCATTTTAGGTTCTTTCCCAGGTTCTCCAAAGGGTCAGACATCCTTACCCAGTCGTTTTATTACATGACCATTTGCCATCCAACCCAAAAAGACCAGGCTTGCCTCAATTGCGGACCGTCGAGATATTGATAAATAGGCGCGCCGGCTTCAACATTCAGATGATTCTCGAGGCCCATAAATTCCGGAAACAGAATATTCACACCTCCCATAAGGTCCAACCGCTGCCCCCCTTGCCGATCAGGGTCTGCGGTTGGGACAAGAGGGATTTGTGCCGGTCCAACTGTCGTTTGGAGTTGGCCGTCTTCTCTTTTGATGTTGTACCATTGCTGCCAGTTCAATCGGGCAGAAGTGCTAATCCAATCAGCCCAACGGTAGGCCCCCCAGGTGTTCACCTTATATCGATTGCCCTCCTTATAACCCTGCTGATTGTGTCCGATACGAACCGTTCCAAGTGCCTGAAGCCCCCACGAAACATTGTTTCGAACCCCGGTATAGGTCAGTCCGGGCAACAGATCGACGGTTCCTGAACCCAACCGCATGGGATAGGGTAGCAATGAGTTATTCCCCAACGGTGTGTTATCCGTAGGATTGATATCTCCGGTCGGCAGCGATACACCCGTATTCAAATGAAACCGATGGGAACCGATACTGGGCGTTTCAAACGCATACAGTCGCCAAAGGGCCGCTAACTTGGTATCCCCGAATCCGCTGGCGTTGGTCGTAAAATTCACCCCGGCTCTGTTCTGATGTTCCATCTCTTTCATGACGTAGGGAAGCATGGCCATCAGGGTAACCGTATCATTCAAGCCATACATCGCACTAAACATGTGCATCTGCGTCGTCATGTTTTTTGGCGTCACCGCAAAATCTCTTAACACGTCATTGTTGGACAGGTTGTCGGTACCATTCCGCATCTTGTCCATGTACATGTACATATACCGGTAGGTAAACATGAACTCACCCTTGTTATGGGTGTGATCCTGCATGACCCCGATCGGAGCGTGTGAATCGGGCCTTTCAGCCTGATAAAAGTTCCCGATGACGAGGCGTTCCCCTTTTTCTTCGGCCTTTTTCCCTAAAGATTCCTCCACTCCCCCCATGAGACCATCCAGCAACGCCCCTTCAGCAGGCGGGAGGGCAGAGACGATTCCAAGACTTCCAACGATGAATCCCAAACACAGATGTCGAATACTCCTAGTCATATTTTGCTGATCCTTTTTGGATTAAAAATTTTCAGTCGATCCAGCCGCAATAAATGCAATGAGAATGAATGATTTCAAAATGAATCGATGAAGGGGAAAGAGTGTTTCCAGAGAGCAACGTTCCCGTCGCGAGCATTTTTAGGCCACGCTTACGACTGAAGCACTCATCGCCCCGAATGTGTTTCAACCAGGAAATGCGTAATGATAAAAGCTAAACGTAGGGAGGAGGGGCTCGGGAAGCTGGAGCAATAATGAAGAGAACTTGAGGAGTGATTGGACGCCAGTCTTCAATTCGAAGAAGAGACTCAACCGGTCCATCTACCAGCATCCGGTGAGTTTCTAGTGTTTGCCCTGCAGCACAAGACCAGGTACACAGAAGCGTGGAATGGGTTCCTTGATGGTGTTGAGAATGGTGTTGTCTGTGTTCAACGGCTTGGGCGGTGAGGATGGTACTCAGGGTCAGTAAACACAAAACCAGGAAGGCAGCAAATAGGGGAAAAATACGTTTCATATTGTGAGTACATAAAATTCGTGATGGCCTATAATTTTAGTAACAGATATGGAGACCTTACTTCAACCCTAGGAGGATGGGGCATTTTTCTACAAAGACCCTTTAAAAGGCTTAAGAATGATCAAAAGGAAGTTGTTGGGAGACCTGAAATGTTGTGAACGATCAGACTGCTCAAGATTTGCGAGTTCTGTCTCCTGAGTTCTCGACCGGAAACTTTTTTCTAGAAGAAGGGTGGACGTATCGACCCTACGGGTATCCTTTTGAATTGTTGAAGGATGAATGCCTTGTTGATGTCCATGATTCGAAGCAACCTTCCTTATTGCAAGGCGGGAAAACCTCGTGGACATCCTTCCCCACCAACTCGATTGCTCGCAAGTATTTTCTTAACAGAAAATACAATAGGAATATTTTACGCCAGCGTATCCGCTGGATTAATCTACTCCTATTCTGGGTTCCGAGACACTTCCAAAATACACCAGAAGATCCCGTGCAGAAATTAAACCGACGATTTTCGGTCCATCACATACGACGAGATGGCGAACACCTAAGTCACCCATCAAATCCAACGCATCATGCGAAGTTTGGGCCAATTGGATAGTTGGGAGAGGGGAGGTCATAAGATTCTCGACTTTGGTTTCATCCAGATTTTTCTTGAGGCCGACAGCCTTGTGGACAATGGCCGTATCAGTAATGATTCCAACGGGTATTCCCTTTCGTTCTACCAACAAGCTTCCAATCCCCTCTTTCTGCATCTTTTCTGCCGCTTGAGTGATTGAAAAACCTTCAGAAATGGTTTTCAGTTCCTTCTGCATAATTTGGATGATCATGTATTGGTCCCTTCTGATGATGTGGTTGGTAATCTGTTTTTATTATATCAATTTTTCTAATACCGTCACCGTCCTTTTTTTCATTCTAATCAAACGCC
>JAUIKP010000108.1 GCA_030430725.1 Nitrospiria bacterium | reverse complement strand
CCTATCGGTCATCCTGATCAGTATCCAAAGAGATACAAGACGTATCTCTTTGCATAACTCATGGACCAGACGAAATCCCTTTAGCACAAGGCATCGGTCGTTCTTGACAGGTTTTGGCTAATGAATGGAACGGTATATCCGGCTAACCCCTCGAAGAGAGCGCCCTTGGGCCTGTTTAAGCAGGAAGTCTTATGGAATTTTTCGCAATTCTGTGCCGGAAGCGAGCCAATGCCTGGGAAGGCATATGCCTTGCTGTTTATCGGTACTCACAAGAATGACCCTAGGACGAATGCCCTGGGATGTACGGATTAACCTTGGTTTGCGTGAAAGATTCCATGGCCGCCAACATTTCCCATTTTTCCACGCTCTTCAAACAGTTCAGCGCGAGCTTGCTATCTCCAAAGAGAGCGACCTTGGTCGTGCTCGTGCTACTTGGAATTCTGGGTGCTTGGGGTTGGATACATGTCACCGAAAAAGAGCAGTACCTGGTTCAGCGGAATTTCCGATTGTTGCATTTATGGAGCGAGGACATCCGGCAAAAAATTGAAAGTTACCAACAGGTGTTTAAATTCGCCGCCGATGGCTTTAAAAAGATTCAAAATCGAAATGGGGCTTCATCTCCCGACCTGGAACGTAGGGATTCTTACAACCGAGAGGTATGGTTACGACCTGCCACCAAAAATGCTCAAACAGCCAGCCCGTCCAGTAAAAAAGAAGTCGAGAAATTTTCGGAGGTGACCTGGCCATGCCATTCCATAATAAATGAACCCAATCTGAAGGCATTCGAACAATCAGTCAAAAATGTGGATGATTTTTCCCGACAACTTAGGGGTTTATGCGAAACGGAAGGGCTTACCCAAATTCAGGTCGGCCAAGAAACAACTGATAAACCAAAACCTTCTTTGGAGATCATTTCCAGACAGAACCCTCCAAAGATTACCCTCACGCATTTCAACCCCCCGATTCGTATTGTGGGAGAAATCAATCTTGAGTCCTTTTTGGATCGTTTACGAAATGACGCCATATTCGATGAAGTACTGCTTTTTGAATCGCCTGGAGCCCCAAATACGACGGACACCTTCCCGATGGTTCAAACTCTTATTCACCATGCGGGTATTCAGGAATTTACTTGGCCAAACTTTAAGGACTTGACCCAACAAAAATCTCCAGGATCTTTTTGGGACACCCTGTTCAGTCCTCAACAGGAACCACAAGTGTTACCTGAAAAAGAAGGATCACACAAGAGTGGGAGTCATCGATTTAGTATTTCTGTCCCAGGCCATTCTTACGAAGTCTTCACGAAGGCTGTTTGGATCCCCGGAATTGAAAGACAAGAATGGATTCTCGTGGGATTAGTTGATGAAGAAAAATTTCACAATAGTGCCTTAGCCATTTCTTCAACCACCCTCTTAGGGGTGATGTTTCTTCTGTTGATTTTAATCCTGGCGCTTCCTCTTTTCCACCTCAAAATGATGGGAACGACCGATCCACTCCGGTCCTCTCATGTTCTGGCCTTGGTGTTATCTGCTCTTCTTGGAACCGGATTGGCAACTTTTTTGGGGTTAGATCTGGCCGTGTATTGGGAAGGGCAACAACAGCTTCAGCATCAAATGGAACAATCTGCCCAAGACATTAAGGAAAAATTTGTGCATGAACTTTCTTCAATTTTGTTTACCCTTCAAGAATTCGACCGTAGTCCATCCCTTAAAAGCGACTTTGCTCTCCTGAACGGTGAGGCAGCAGGTGAGCAACCTCCAGGGAAGCGCTCGGTACTCTTAGAAGAACAAGTTAAAAACCCCTGTCTGCCAGGGCGAGTAGACATTACAAAAGGTGGAGGCGTTCCCTGTTATTCCGACTTTCTCTATGCTTTTTGGATGGACCAGGATGGCTCCCTTCGTATTAATTGGACTAAAAAAGAATTTGAGGGAAAGCCAGTTCAAGGCGTTACAAAAAATGTCTCATTAAAGGAGAGACCGTACGTTCAGGCCATTCTCAGCCCTTCCCCAGGTTTGTGGTTATTACCCCAATCCGAGAGTTCAGAAATTACTTCTCAAAAAGACTATCAATCCTTCTTTTTGCAGCCAATTATTTCTTGGACAACGGGGTTGTATACGGTGGTCGCTTCCATGCCCAGTTCCCCAGGCCAATCGAAACCACCTGGTTGGGTTGCTGCTATGGAATTTAAGTTCGCCTCGCTGATGGATCCTATCATTTTATCTCCAGGAGTGGGATTTGCTGTTATTGATGAGAGTGATCATCGGGTGTTATTTCATTCCGAAAGAGGGCGCAATCTGAGGGAACAATTTTTAGTCGAAACCGATAACAATACCACCCTCCGAGAACTGTTATCCGCTAAAACCGCGGGGCATGCTGAGGGATCGTATTGGGGTAATTCCACGAGCTTTTATTTGCTGCCCTTGGAGACGGTTCCTTGGTCGCTAGTCGTTTATCGAGATAAAGAATTATTACGGTCCGTGAATTTAATGGGCCTTCTTATTGCCGGAAGTTTCTACGGACTTTGGTCCCTTATCTTATACGGGGCTTTTTGGATGTTTCTCAAGCGACCAGGTTCCCACCGAAAGGCTCCTTGGCTTTGGCCCACACCCCACCACACTGATGCGTATTTCATGCTGTTCATATTTAACATCGTGGCTTTTGTTGTGGGATTTATTCTCCTTCGAAGTTCATCGGATTATCCAGCTAGACAGTTTTTTCTTGGACTAGGCATACCTTTAGTTATTCTCTTCGCTCAGGCTGTCACCTTCCTCTTCCTTTTTAAAGTTCCCTCCAAAGATGGATGGGTAGGCTGTAATCTTCATCGCCTATCACAATTCATGCAAAAGAAGTCGTCCTTCTTTTATCCCCGCAGTTATGCACTGCTTGCATCATCACTTTTGCTAATTTTGGGGACCCTTCCAGCCTATGGTTGCTTTTCAAGCGTGTTTCAAATGCAGATGAGATTGTTCACGCAGTTTCAACTATTGGAAACCTTCAAATCCGTTGAAACTTCTCGGAAAAGTTTCGTCCCTTTCTCGCATTGGAAAGGGCAAACACATGCCATTGGCCTCGATTTGTCGGCGGACTGTTCAGAAAATTTCCAAGCTTCCTCCCCTTATAGAGTATCCAACATGTCCTATGGAATAAATCCTGACTTCTTTTTTGACACTTTCTGGAAACGATGCAAAAAACTCCCCACTCATACCAGTAATAAAGCTGGGCTTTTTGAGTGGGGTTTTACCATCGTGAGTCATCCTTTTGTGCCCTTATTAAAAGGAAGCTCTTTATGGGGGTTCATCGGTGGGGCCTGGCCTCCTGAATCCTTAGGTCATTCCGGAAAGAACCTTTCTCGGCCAGGAATGGCTTGGAACATCCAAGCGGACCAGGTTGTTCTGTACATTCAGTCCTGGAAAACCGCTCCCCAATCTGGGGATTCTCAATTCTCACCTGCACTTCAACTTGGAACCACTATTCCTTTGCGCCCCTGGTTCCTGAAAAATGCACTTCCAACCCGGGAAAAAAAGACGGTGGATCGATTGTTCCTGTATATCATTCTGGGAAGCGTATTTTTGGTTTGGCTTATTAGGATTCCTAAATTTATTGCCGATCGTACGGTCTTTTTATCATTTGGTGTCCATCCGCCATTCTCCCTCGATACTCTTGGAAAATCCCTTGCCTCCCAAGGGCTTTCCCAAAATCTTATATTGGGGTTTCCAGGGCAAGGGAAAACAACTTGCGCGCGTCAAATAAAAAAAGATTCCCCACACAATACGATTTATTTCGACTTGAAAGCCCATCCACCAGAGACATGGCAAACTCACGTAAAAGATCAGATTAAGGCCTTGAGGCTTCAGAATGGGCAAACAGGCCGAATTCTTATCGACCACCTGGACACCGAATGGAAAAACCCGAGTCACAATTTCAAGAAACTAGCGTTTCTGGAGTGGTTATTTACCCATACCCAGGAAACCCCCGAAGAACAAAAAACTGTCTCCTCGACCGATACCGAAAAACAAAGAAAAATCACCATTGGTGACTTGGTTGTGGAAATAAAACAGGATACAGGGTTAGGAAAAATCATCACCAAAATTTTGGCTTTAGATAAAGAGAAGGAATGAATCCATGTCAAAATTCGCTACTACCATTTTCTCGAACGTTGACCCGTTTTCATTCCGTTTCGATGAGACCGAGGCAAGACTCGGTCCCGAGGAAGCCAGATGGCATTCTCTGTTGGGTTCCTTCTATATGTTTCACGTTCAAAATCTCATCTCCACACAAGGGGACGCCCCGAAGAATGCTTCAACCCTCAGGGAGAAATTAGAAAAATTCATACACGACGAATGCCGCGCCAGTCCGGCTCTTAGGAGTCTCAATGACATCTATTCCAATCTACTCCTAAAGGATTTAAAGGACAGGGTGACCGAGGACACCGTAAGGGAAGCTATCTTCCAGATGGCAAAAGGCTATTACGAGCAAATTTGGCAATCTCTGACCGTGGATGAACAATTAGCCCTATATCATGTAGCTAAGGATCGATATATTCATATTGAACACCCAGGGTTGGAGCCCTTACTCAAAAAGGGTTTAATTCTTTTTGATCCTGACTTGCAGTTGATGAATACCAGTTTTCGAGAATTCGTTCGAATGGCCGGAGAACGCGACGAACTGAAAAAACAGGAACAGGAAAAAGGTCAGAGTATTTGGAAAGCTTTAAAGGTTCCTGTTGGACTGGGCCTGGGAACCATTATTTTACTGTTGATTTTTACCCAAGAAGAATTACGAACCGCATTGCCTGCGGTGATCTCACTCGTGCCTCTTCTTCTCCAAGGAATTCCTGACATCTCAAAACCCAAGGGCGCATCGTCATAGACTGTTCATACTCTCATCGCCTCAAGGAAATTCTGGACGGACCTTTTTGGGCCATGCCCCTTCCCCGAAGACTTCCGTAGAACTCCTTGATTCTCAATTAAGGATGGGAATTCAGCTGTAAACGCTGCACAACCAAACAGAAGACTCTAGACTTTTTGTGAGTGTTTTTCCTTTTGGTTGAAAATTCCTGCCTGCCTATGATCTAAACCTTCCCCAAATTCCCAATAAATCCTTTACGCTAATCCCTGTCTGATCTACCAAGACTGGTGTTGTTTCACAAGTCTGGTCTTGGAAGAATGCCCTCTTTGGGGTAGACTTGGTTTCTCATCGTTCTTGACGTCACTTTCAGGAAAATCAAATGATTCAGGCTCCTCCCATCGCTCCCAAAAATCTCCCAGATACTATTCCTGAGGCGTTTTTTGCACTCTCAGGCATCGCCTCCGATCATGTGGTCATGCAAAGAAAAGAAGGAGAGGGCTATCGACAATACACATACGGGGAAGTGTCGATGCACGTTCAAGGCTTGGCGAGCAGCCTTCATGAACGCGGACTTCGTCCGGGACATCGCGTCGCCCTCTTGGCTGAAAATTGTCCGGAATGGGTGATGGCTCATCTGAGCATCCTCACGGTCGGCGCCACAGCCGTTCCACTGGATATTCAGATGCCCCAGGAGCAACTGTTGTCCTTCCTCACCGCTTCCAATAGTCGGTTGGTCTTCGTCAGCTCAAAAACCGTGTCCTTGATTCAATACCTTCCAAACACAATCACCGTCGTGAGCATAGATTCCACTACCACATCTCCCCACCTGTCCATGAAGGATCTCATATCACAAGGACAGCAAAAACCGTCGGTCGATCGGCAAGTGAATCCGGACGACGTGGCTTCGTTGCTCTATACCTCCGGCACCACTAAAAAACCTAAAGGCGTGTTACTCACTCACCGCAATTTTATGGCCAACGCCAAAGACATCATGGAGAAAGATTTAGCGGGACCGGAAGATAACTTTTTAGTAATGCTCCCTCTGCACCATGCTTACCCCTTCATGATCGCTTACCTCGTCCCCATTCTCCTGGGCGCCAGAATGACCTTCTTGTCTTCACTCAAGGGACCGGATCTGGTGCAATGTATCCATGAGACCGGAATTTCGATCGCAGTGGGAGTTCCGCAAATTTTTTCCATGATTCGTCGGTCAATATTTGAAGAACTCGGCCGGCGTCCCGCGTTCATGCGTCTATTCATCACGCTCCTACTCGGCCTGTCAGATTTGGTGAGAACCCATACCCCATGGAATCCGGGACGACGGATCTTTACCCCTGTTCACCGCCGATTTGGTTCCTCGCTTCGACTTCTGTGCTCCGGCGGAGCCAAACTCGACCCACAGATCTCGAAAGACTTAAGCAGTCTGGGATTTACCATTCGGGAAGGGTACGGGCTCACTGAAACGGCGCCCGTGATTGCCTTCAGTTCTTCGTCTCGACAAAAACCGGGTTCCGTCGGTCCACCACTCGCCAGCGTCGAGATACGAATCGATCAGCCAAACGAAGAAGGGATTGGAGAAGTGGTGGTACGCGGGCCCAATGTGATGAAGGGCTATGACCAAGCACCGGCTGAAACGGCAGAGGCTATTCGTGATGGCTGGTTTTTTACCGGAGATCTGGGCTATCTGGACTCAGACGGATACCTGTTTCTCACCGGACGGATCAAGGAACTAATCGTCACACCTGGAGGAAAAAACATTCTTCCAGAAGAATTGGAAGACGCATACCAGCAGAATTCGGCAATTGCCGAACTCTGCATTCTCGGACTCCCCCGCTCCGGCGAAGAGGGTGAACATCTTCATGCCGTGGTCGTACCTAATTTCGATTATTTACGAGAACACAAAATTCATGATTCCGGCACCTACATCAAAGATGCCCTGAATAGTGTCGCCGCAACCCTTCCCTCCTACAAACGGATCAGTGGTGTGACCTTCATCAAAGATCCCCTCCCACGTACGCGCTTAGGGAAAATCCAGCGACATCTTGTGCGTGCCATGATGCAGTCTAAGCAGACTACCGTTGAACCCGCACTCGAGCAAGAATCCAAGACCGACCAGGAGATTCGCCAAACCACCATCGGCCAGGCAGTTATCCAAACGCTTGTCGGGATGGTTTCAGCCGATCCCGCTCTACGGATGGACGATCATCTGGATCTGGATTTGGGATTCGACTCGTTGAAACGTGTCGAATTCCAAGCAGCCATCGAAAGCCGGTTGGGACCGGTTCCGGAAACATTCATGGGTGAAGTCGTTACGGTGCGTGATGTCATGACCAAACTCCTGGCCCTCAAGCACAATCCCGCCGAACACACAGAGACAAGGACCTCCTGGCATCAGATCTTCGAAACCCCACTCCCTCCAGTCCTGGAAAAGACGGTCCTCTCGCCGCTTTCCAGAGGGAACAAAATCATCGGGCAGATCGGTATGGCTATTGTCGGAAGCCTCTCACGTCTAGCCTTTCCCTTGACCGTCAAAGGCCTCACACATCTACCCAAGGAGGGACCTTTTATCCTAGCAGCCAACCATCTGAGTTTTGTTGATCCCTTTATTATTTTGGCGACCGTGCCGCCATCCGTCTTTTCGCAACTCTATACTCTTGGCTGGGAACCGTTCTTTCGATCACCATTTCGTCGATGGGTAGCACACGTGGGTCATGTGATTCCCGTCGGGCCGGAGACGCCTTTGGTCAACGTCCTCAAGGCCTCAGTCGCCCTTCTCCGGAACGGGAAAAGCCTCCTGATTTTTCCCGAAGGGGAACGGAGCCTTGACGGGCAGCTCCTTCCATTCAAGAAAGGTCTTGGGGTTCTTGCCTGTGAATTACATATCCCAATTATCCCGGTCAAAATCGAGGGGAGTTTTCAGGTCTGGCCCCCCGGTGCCAAGGCTCCTCAACGTCATCCCATCTCCCTCACCTTTGGCGAAGGTCAAACCTTCACCCCAGCCATGGTGGAAACATGGACATCCAGAGGGGAAGACCCTCACCTTCGCGCCACAAGACAAATCCGGGATGCCGTGGCATCTCTTTAACCATAGAGGGGAATCATTCAACCGGGTCGTGCCCGAACATAACGGCTGCCCCCAAACATCCGGCAACAGAAAGAGACAAACACGCAACACATGAGCCAGGGTAAAAGGGCTGTACCTGTCCTTAATCCCTCAAAAAAGAGAGACGCTCGAGGTTTTTCCTCCTCACCTTTGATGGCCGACCGGCCAGGGAGAGCGCGGGTTTCGTAGATACAAAAAAACACGCTCCTACTTGAGAGGCGAAGGAAGCTCGAAATAACCTCCATCCGGAGCAGACGGCTTTTTACCCGAAAGAGGCTTGGCCAAGAGCCCATGCAACCGGGAAACGGGTAGATTCCAGTCAGCCTTTAAATCCGCAGACTCCTGGTAGAGCAGGCGGGCCTTTTGTAGCTCTCCCTTCCGTTCTTCAAACAGCCCCAGATGATACGCAACCCGCCATCGGGGCGCTCCCAGTTGTTCAGCCACCACCAATTGAGCTTTGGCTTCTTCAAGTCGCCCGGAAAGAAACAGGCTGGCCGCATACACCTCCCGGAGCTGAGCATGGTCAGGAGACAGCTCCATGCGATGCTTCAGGAAAGAAAGGGCAAACGGGACATTCCCTTCTTCCAGAGCAATCCGTGCCCGTAACACCGCCGCATCCGGATGCACTTTGACCAAATTTAAAATGGATGCGAGCCGTTCCGCGGCTTTGGGAAAATCCTTGTCCTCATAGGCCAGAACAGCCGTCGTCATCAAAGAAGGAATATGGTTGGGACACACAAACGCAATTCTTTCGATTTCACGGTGCAGCGCACGGCAACGATCTATTCCCCGGGAGTCGCGGTCGCATCCGCCAGGAGTCGATCGGGCTTCCTCCAGCAAATCCCAGGCTTCTGCCAGTTCAAGATCGGGTACCGCGCAGGCCGTTTCGTATTGATTTCGAAGATAAGGGGCGTCGGCGCACGCCGAACAGACAAGCAGACCCACTATCAACCCATAGGCAGACCACAACTTCACGTCGACTCCTCTTCTGTGTAGGGCCTC
>JAUIKP010000107.1 GCA_030430725.1 Nitrospiria bacterium | reverse complement strand
TTTGATCCTTTAATTTTTCCAATAATTTTGGAATGCTGATTTTGCCTATGGCTTGTATGGCCCGTCCTGCTTCCTCTCGCACGGCCGGCACTTTATCTTGGAGAAGCAAAATTAACGTATCAATGGCTTGGGAATTCTGAATGCGACCAAGGCCTTTGGCTGCCGCCATGCGCACAATCCAGTTAGGACTTAATGCCGCGGACAACAAAGGATCTAATACCTGTTCGTTGGCAATATCCGCCAGGATGCAAGCGGCCAATTCCTGAACATGAGGATTCAGATCCTGAAGGCAAAATCCTAATGAGAGAATGGCCGGTTCTCCAAGCAATTTTAGGGCTGCAGTTGCGGCCTCACGTACGGCCCGATCCGAGTCGCGAAGTGCCCGAATTAATGGTTGAACGCTACGGGGATCGCCAAGACGTCCGAGTGCTACCGCTGCGTCTTCGCGCACCCCCCAATCCTCGTCGTCCAGGGCGGAAATATGTTCAGCGACCGAGTCGACCATATAGGTTCCACGTGGGAAATTTGAACATAACAGGTTACCAAACCATTAGGGAAAACCCGAAGGTCGACGTTACCACACGATTTTTTGAGGGGTCAATGAGGTCGGAAAAAGGTTGTCTGTGCGGGGCGTGGTATCCGCTACACCGATCGAAACACTGCGAGGAGGTCACTCAGCGCTAACATTTTTATTCTCAGAACGTCATGCTCATGGTGCAGACTATTTTTAATGGCTTGATCCTTCGGGTTTTCCAAAAATTGTTCACACAGGGTCGTGATCCGTTGAAATTCCGTCTCCGCCTTGTTCTTCACCACTCGGTTAGTCGTGAGAAGTTCCGTTACTTGCGTGTGAGTCTCGGCCAGATGTTTTTGAAATTCTCCTTCCGGGAGTGAGCGTTTGGTGGCCTCATCCAGGCAGCGATCGATGTATTGGGAGAGGAGGACATAAAATCTCACCAATGTTTCGGTTGTGGTGATATGTGGGAGACTTGTGTCGAGTTCAGTCATGATAATTCCTTTCAGATTTAGCCGCTTCCTTGAGTTTACGGGGAATCATTGGCCCCTTTGCGTTCCGGGGGCATTTTGTCAATAAAGGGGAGAAGGTGCAAGTACAGCCGGAAAAATGATGATTGGATTCTTATTCCGGATAAACTGACTCATCTACCACGTTTATTGATTCCAAGTATTGAGCAGCTTTACCTTTCATGTCTTCCGGGAGAATTAATTTTATAAAAACTTTCTTTTTATGGTGATATTCATAATTTGCCCAAATATCTGCTAAATCGTACCGAAAGTCCATTTGGGCTATGTAAATTGGATCTTGGTTTTTGGATCTTGATTGGATGGTTTGGGTGGTTGGGTGAAATATTAGCGGGAAGGTCTTGTCTCCATTTAGAAATTCCGTGTTTTCCATCATTGCCATTATTTCATCAAGCTTTTTTGTTTGGAGAGTTTTGCCGGTAGAAACGGCATCATATATCCATAATGCTCCATTACCCGAGCTCACAACACGGCTTCTTCCTCTTCCCTCATATGTGGCAAAGTACAATCCGATGTCCTTTGAGGAGGTCCAGTCTAATAAAAAAGTTCCGTTTATAAAGCGGTCATTTTCAGGGTATTGCTGCAAATTTTTAAGCCATTCAAACCATGGGTCAATGGCGTGAATCGCTTCGGCTTCATTTAATTCTTGGCTTGGTTTCCCTATCGTTCCAAATTTCAGCAAGAACAAATAGGTCATTACCTTGTGAAACGAAATATTGTGCCTCATTTTCGCAGGTAATTCGTGGTGATTCGCTAATTTAAAAAGCCTCTGGATCGAAAGTCTCAAAAACTTTGAATCAAGAAACCATTCTGAATTGATTTGCCCTCTGAACAGTGGAAATGGGTCCTTACCTTCACAAGAATTAATGATATGGTCCATTTCCAAAAGAAAAGACTCAAAGGAGGATGGACACCATTCTCGAAGATCGGAGCTATGCTGGGTGCTACTAAGTTTTGGGGAAATTATTTGCATGGGTAATAAGGCACAGATATTTGAATCAAAATCCGTTGCAAGCCGGTTGATTCAAAATTTTATGACATGTAAAGGTGGAAAGAACACCGAATGCCGTAAAAATGGGCGCCTGCTGCCTGGGTTCTTCCTGGAAGTGTTTGAGAAGGGAGATGATGGGAGGATGAATCGAAGAAATTATCGATCGGTAAGTGACGACGAATGTCAGGGCGAAACTGCTTTCCATTTCAGAAAATCGGCGGGTTTCATTATGGAAATGCCTCGAAAGGGATTGAGCACGAGTAAATCCTCATCGCCGGTGACGATGACCTTGGCTTGTCCGTTTACAGCCACCTCCAAAATGTGATTATCCCGCACATCTCGGCAATCGTGGACGGTATGAAGTATTGATATCATCTCGACGATTCGTCCGAGCATTCGCAAAAATTCTTTCCGGTCCTGGATACTGACGTAGGCATCAAATTTTTTCCTTCCTAAGACCTCGGCCAATTCGTATAAGGTGGATTCTGACATAAGGATCTTACCTTCATCCACGGCTTTTCTTACAGCTTGTCCAGGAATAGAATCCGGGACAAGAAGGCGACTCACCATTGTGTTGGTGTCCAGGACGATTCGTATTCTAGCCTTCATCAGCCAGAATTTCGCTCAATTTCTTTTCGGTGAGGCCGCGATCTGTCGCTCCCTTTCCCACTCGGTCACAAAATCGCTGAAATTCTTCCCGGTTCAACGCACAGACCCGCTCATATTCCTGGACTGAAAGCACTACGGCCACATCCCGTTTTTGCCGTCTGATCATGACCGGCTCTCGTTGAGCCGTATCAAGAATGGCTGCGAGACGTTGTTTTGCGTCACTTGCGGATACATATTGCATAGAAAATTCCTCTTTTGTTTATTTTAGACAAATTAGACTAAATAGACAATGATGAATTTCGGTTAGATTCTTTGAGAATTTAATTGTTTTGTTTCTTCTTGAAAGGATTTGAGGAGGGAGATCACGAGGATGATGACAAAGACAAAGGTGGTCATGATAGCGCCGGTTTGCAGGGCTTTGAGTTCGCCGGTCCCCAAGAGGGTGACGGCCGAGAGAGATTAAATGGCGCTTCTGGTGGAGTTTGTCATTGTCCCTCCTTGTAATCTGTGGGTGTGGCCTGTTTGTGCTTCAAACAGTCGATAGCAGCATCAATGAATTTTGGCTCACGATGAGGGTGGAGCATCAAGAAATTTAGGGTCTTTCGAGGTTAGCTCGATTTATCATGCCGTGGTCATCCTTTCCCCACATCAATAAATATTTTTGCACCGGTTATGGTGTTGCCTGAATAGCGGTTTGTCATGATTTTCAGACAGTCGTCCTCCAAAAACACATTAATACCAAATGGCCGAAGATTGCATTTTGTGATTTCGACGCTTTCCTGGGTAATTTCTTTGACTTCGAAAACAATCTCGTCGGCAAAGGCGACCCCGATCATGTTTTCTTTGGCAATGACGGTAATCACATCAAGCAAAGACTTGTTTTTACTCACGATTGGGCGCCATTCCTTACCTTGTTGATCGGCAGGAATGGTCACCCAAATCTCCGGAGATTCACCTTTTCCAATTAAAACAGGAATAAACCCATTTACTGATACCAATGCCACACTATCTATCAATTTGTTCGTGGCAATCTCTAACTGTTTGTAAGGTGAAAATTCTTTCGGAAGCGCATCTAACTTCATTAATTCCTCTCTAATAATGCCGTGACAGGGATATTTTTGTGGGACTGAATGACTAGCAGTAATAGCGATTTTTTTGGATCAAATCAACCATTGAGAGATGATGGGACTTGTCGCGTCGAGCCTACCTCGTTTCCTCCTTGAAGGATTTGAGAAGGGAAATGATGAGGATAATGATGACAGAGACAAAAGGAAAGGCGGCCAAGATAGCGCCGGTTTGAAGGCCTTTGAGTCCGCCGGACCACAGGAGGATGCCGGCCGACAGGGATTGAATGATGCCCCAAGTGAATTTGACTCGGTTGGGCGGGTTAAGGCTGCCGTTGGTGGTGAGTGTCCCTAGCACGAAGGTGGCTGAATCCGCTGAGGTGATGAAAAATGTGCCGATTAAAAAGATGGCGATGAGTGACATGACCGTGCCCATGGGATAGTGTTCCAACACCGTAAACAGCAGGACTTCGAGGCCCTGCGTTTCCATGGTGGCTTTTAGAGGCGTGTCCTGGAACAGTTCTAAAGCGATACCGGTTCCGCCAAAGACCGTGAACCAGAATGCACAAAAGAGCGATGGAACAAGCAACACGCCCAATACAAATTGCCGCACGGTCCGGCCCTTGGAAATTCTTGCAATGAAGGTTCCCACGAAGGGCGCCCAGGCAATCCACCAGGCCCAATAAAACAAGGTCCAGTTATGAATCCAGGTCGAGTCTCGGAAGGGTGCGAGGTTCAAGCTCATTGTTGGAAGGTTTTGGATGTAGTTTCCGAATGTCGAGGGAAACACGGTCATAATGAAGTGTGTCGGCCCGAGAAACAGCAGGAAGAACAGGAGAGCCAGTGCCAAAACCATATTCAGATTGCTGAGGTATTTGATGCCTCGTTGGAGTCCGGTTTGAGCGGAGATCATAAAGAGTACCGTGACAATTGCAATGATCGCTAATTGAGTCGTGAGGGTATTCGGCATGTCAAAAACAAAGGATAATCCTCCGCTGATCTGCACGGCTCCAAATCCTAGAGAGGTCGCTACGCCGAAGACGGTGGCAAAAACAGCGACCACATCTACCGCCGTTCCCATCGGCCCGGTAGCATGTTTGCCGAGAACCGGCTGACATCCTGCACTAAAAAGCCCTGGTGTGCCCTTTCGAAATTGAAAGTAGGCGAGGGCCATTCCCACCATGGTGTAGATACCCCACGGGTGTAGGCCCCAATGGAAGAAAGAGTATTGCAGCGCCAGACGGGCGGCTTGGGGTGTTCCTTCTTTCCCCACGGGTGGGTCATGGAAATGGGAAATGGGTTCCGCCACCCCCCAAAATACCAGGCCAATGCCCATGCCTGCGCAAAATAGCATGGCAAACCAGGTGAGGAGGGAAAATTCAGGTTTGGCACCATCGGGCCCAAGTGGAATATCCCCCCATCGGGAAAAAATCAGACAGAACGCACAAACAAGAAAACCCGTTGCTGCCAGGACATATAGCCAGCCAAACGAATCAAGGAGTGCTGTTTGGAATGTGCCGGTAAGCTTAGCTAAGTGTTTCGGTGCTATGGCACCCCAAATGAGAAAGAGAAAGGCCATGGAGCAGGAGGTATTGAAAACAAGTGTGGTAGGTTTCAGAGGATTCATGGAGTGATAAAATTGAATGAGGACGGGTAGGCCTTACCATATTTGGCGTTGTTGAACAAGGAAAACTCGGATCATAGAAAACCGGCAAAGTTGACAATGAATGGACATATTTCAAAATAGATGACCGTAAATCCCCTTTTTCGTCATTAGATTTTAAAGCTGTCTGTGGTGTTGGCTACTGTAGATTTCACAAAATAGCCGGGGCGTCATCAAAAGGGGTTGCGAAGTAGAGCCTAACAGGTTAGATTGAAGGGCTCACACTCAACAGTTGGGCCTACCTTACGCTCGCAAGAGAAGTTCGGAGGCCTTTTTTTTATTTCTGGTCTATTCAAACAGATTACGGTTTTGTTCTTGCGGGTTTTGGTAAATGAACCCTGTAAGGAATATAGTAAATCGCCAGCCCTTTATTCACTTGCACCCATTACTCTGAAGAGATGGTGAGGGCAACAACCCTCTAGGAGGTGTTTCTATAATGATTCAGAAAGCGCCGATGTCCGGAAGTAAGCAAATGTATGGGGATAATCCCATCGCCCAACGAAAAACGGATTTATACAAACAGGAATATGTTCAGAGTTTTGTGCAAAAATGGGACGCGTTGATTGATTGGGAGGCCAGGGCCTCAAGTGAAGGGGACTTTTTCATTCGGATTTTGAAGGAACGGGGCGTCAAGCGCGTTTTGGATGTCGCGACGGGAACGGGGTTTCATTCTATACGGCTCTTGCGTGCCGGGTTCGAAGTCACGAGCGCGGATGGTAGTCCTGAAATGTTAGCACAGGCATTTGAAAATGCCCGACGAGCCGGGTTTATTATGCGAACGATCCAAGCTGATTGGCGCTGGTTAAGCCGGGATATACACAATAAATACGATGCGGTGATTTGTCTGGGGAACTCTCTGACTCACCTTTTTTCCGAGCAGGACCGGAGAAAAGCCTTGGCCGAATTTTATACCGCCCTGAGGCACGATGGGGTGCTGATTCTGGACCAAAGGAATTACGATGGAATTTTAGATGAGGGGTTTACCTCGAAGCATGTGTATTATTATTGCGGAGACAATGTCAGTGCGGAACCGGAACATGTTGATGAAGGACTCGCAAGGTTCAAATATACCTTTCCCGATGGAGCGACTTTTCATTTGAATATGTATCCGCTACGGAAAGAATATACGCGCCGGCTCATGAATGAGGTTGGCTTTCAGCAGGTGAAAACCTATGCGGACTTTCAAGAAACGCATAAAGTTGAGGACCCGGATTTTTATGTGCATGTGGCGGAAAAACTCTATAAAAATGAGGAACGTCCCACCACTATTATGAGCAAATTTGGGAATCTGAATTATTCCACCACGGTGGATGCGGCGCGAGACTATTACAACAGCTCGGATGCTGACCGGTTTTATGCCACGATCTGGGGCGGAGAAGATATCCATATTGGATTGTACGGATCCGACAATGATTCGATTTTCGATGCCAGCCGACGAACCGTGGAGAAAATGGCGGCTGCTATCAAGGGTCTTGATTCAAAGACACGGGTGTTGGATATTGGGTCGGGCTACGGAGGCTCAGCGCGTCATCTCGTGAGACAGTATGGGTGCCAGGTTGGATGCTTAAATTTGAGTGAGGTCCAAAATAAACGGAATCGGGCACTCAATGAGAGAGAGAATATTAGTTTAGCGATTAATGTCATAGACGGAAATTTCGAGTCGATTCCTATGCCGGATGGGAGTGTGGATGTGGTGTGGTCGCAGGATGCCATTTTACATAGCGGAAATCGGGAAACGGTGTTTCAAGAAGTCCACCGGGTGTTGGCCAAGGGCGGACAATTTATTTTTACCGATCCGATGAAGAGTGCTATTTGTCCCCAGGATGTGCTGCAACCGATTTTAGATCGTATCCATTTGGATTCGCTGGGGTCGATTGAATATTATCGGAAGCTGGCTGCCCAATTAGGGTTTAAGGAAGTTCGGATTGAAGATCTTTCTGAAAATCTTGCCGCGCATTATGGACGAGTCCTTCAGGAGTTAACGGCACAACACCATGCGCTTATTCAGGTCTGTACGGAGGAATACCTGGCTTCTATGAGGGTGGGACTTCAGCATTGGGTCGAGGCTGGGAAAAGTGGCTATCTCGGCTGGGGGATTTTGCACTTTCAGCGAGACTAAAAGAGGAATGGCCGCTTCTCTAGTCTCGATGTGCTACCTCAGACCCGGAAATTGGAGTGTATTACCGTTCGATTTTTGGCGGTTTGGCCGGCATGGCGAAGTCTCCGCTCTTGCCAAAGCGACCTTCCCCTCCCTCACCTAACACATTGGAGGTATCGGTATATTCAATCTCTCTGGCCTCTTTGCTGATACCTTCTGTTGGTTTCCACCCGAGTTTATCCAGGGTGTCTAAGACCGTTTTTTTGAGGGCCCCACCTGCCGTCATTCGAGTGGTGGCAAACGCCAGAACCCGTTCGCTTTCCTGCTGGACTTTAGATAAATCCGGGTCATGGAGGAACCACACGAGTGGCTCAATGGCTGCGTCTCCAATCAATACCAAAGAATTAGCGGCATAATCACGAAGGACCAGGTCTTTGAGTAACAGGACTAAATCCGGAATAACTTTGGGATGGCGGAAATGACCCAGGGCTGTAGCAGCCGCTTCTTTAATTAAAAGGTCCTCACTAATAATGCAGCCAGGTGTTGGCTTCCCCGCTTGATGTATGCCTTTACCCTTTAAGGCGTCAAGAACAGGAGGGTAGGCACGCGGATCTCCAATCATGCCGAGAGAAGCGATGGCATGGCGTTTAACCGTACCGTCTTTCATGGCTTCCATGAGGGCATCTACTGCACGGGCATCGCCTATATTGCCCAAGGCGATAGTGGCATCTTCGCGAACCGCTCGATCGGGGTCTTTTACCATGTCGATCAGGGCATCGACGACCCGAGCTTCACGTACCCACACGCGCCCCATTTGGTAGTCTGTCGTCATTCCCCCTAGTGCACGAACGGCATGACAGCGCACAACGAAGTGAGGATCTTTAAGGGAATCCAGTAGCGCATCGACTGATTCTTTTCCAACATACATCAATGCGGTTCCCGCGGTTTCCCGCACAATCTTGGATGTATCTTTAAATAATTTAATCAGGGTTGGAATGGCCTTTGGGTCTCCAATTTTTCCTAAGGCTTCGGCTGCAGCACTCTTGACCGCCCCATCTCGGTCTCGACACGCCATGTTCAATCCTGGTACAGCCTGAGGGTCACGCAATTCTCCTAACGTTTTCGCGGCTTGTTCACGCACCCGCCACCGCTTGTCTTTCAAGCAAGTCAGTAATTGCGGGATGACGCCTTTTCCCATGGAGGCCATGGCCTTTACGGCTTCAGCTTGTACTTCCATCATATTGTCATTGAAAAGCGTAATGAGGCCTTCAACGGCTTTTTCTCCGCCAATTTTTGCCAATGCCTGACCTACATAAGATCGAACCGACCAATAGTCGTCTTCTAGGGCGATGAGAAGTGGTTCTAATGTCTTGGGGTCACCCGTTTCGGCAAGGGCCTTGGCGGCCTCTTCACGCGTAGCGTCATCGGCATCTTCGAGGGCATCAATCCAGTCTTGCACAGAGTTCGACATGATCTTCTTTCTTATCCCTTCCGACTCATTTTGGGTAGTCCGGTTCTTGGGGATAGGGTTGC
>JAUIKP010000550.1 GCA_030430725.1 Nitrospiria bacterium | reverse complement strand
GATGAAAACAGAAATTCGCCACCTTCATAGCTCTCGTTCAACACCCCTAATAGGGACAAGATGGGGATGCCTTTATATTTCCCGTCAAAAATGGAATGAATATGATCGTAATGTTTTCTCATCATGGTCCCGGTGCGGTACCGGTTAAACCGGATGGGCGTGAAGGTTTGGATAAAACTTTTAATGCGGTCATCTTCTTGTTTCGCAAACTTCATCATATATTCTTCGACGGATTGGCAAATAAACGGGGCTAACGTATCCTGTAGGGCTTGTGTGGTATTGAGCGTGTCTAATTCTTTTTCAGGCTCGGAATTAAAATTATCGGCTGAATAGTTATACCAGGTATGGGGCTTCCACGCTTGGTCTTTAATTTCTTCTAGCACTTGCTGGCAAATATGTTGGGGAATCACATTCGTCACAAAAATATAATCTGATACCTTATCCATTGCCCATCTCCTTACAATGCAGATGTCTGACGCTGCCAGCGGAAGCTTGAAATGGCCACATCTGCACTCGATTCCGTGATCAGTATTCCCAATCCCTCCTGCCCAAAGAAGCCGTCATACGATTGTAATCCCCCAGTGGACTGTGTGGCCAGTCCTCGGATTCCCCCTATAAATATGTAGTCCTCCCGGCCTTGCTGGACGAGCTTTTTTGAATATCCTGCTTCGCTCATGGAAGATCGTAAAAATGTAATGCCGGTAAGGTCTCAGAAGAATTTTGAGTTTTTCAACAGCCCGTTAGGATAAGCGAATGTCTCACAGATCTGAGGCATATTGTGAATCGTTATGGTAGGAATTTTAAGGGGGGAGGCCCTGCTGCATCACAGCCTTTAGAAGCGGGAATTCCCTGGAGCTAAATGATAGGACTGAAAAATGTTTGGGTGGTGTAAGGTGATTCAATGCTCTGTCATAAACCACCCGGCGATGGAGAGGCGTGTATGGTCTCCGGCTAGTGCATCCACTCGGCAGACGCGATGTTGCCGAGGCACTGTAAAAATTGCCAAAGATCCGGGCAAAGGAGGAATGCAATGTGTTACCTGTAATGACGTATTCTTCTTGGAATCCATGGGCGGACCATACAAGATAAGTTCCCCTCCCCAGTCCGGATGCCATTCCTCGTGGAAATAGGTGACCAATGCGAGACGACGAGTTGGCGGTCGACGGCCCTCGGCATAGGTATAGAGATCGTCGGTATCGTCGTGGGTGGGAAGACAGTCACCCGCGCCATACGAATAATAGTTGAAATTGACATGCCGCTTTTTGATGTTGGGGAAGGATTCAACATAGGAGGCGATACAGGCCATTCCAACCCGTTGCATAAAGTGCGCAGCTTCAAATGGGGCAAGGTCCGATTTCTTCCAATTTCCGCAATTGGGAAAGGCTTGAGCCACCGGGGGCATATCGGCTAGGGCAATCCATTTCGATCGTGCCATCGCTTCTCGAACACCCTTCCGTTCTTCCTGACTCCAAAAATCTTCCAAGATCAACACCGGATCCTCGGCAAAGGAAAATTGCTCAGGATGAAATTGAGAAAACTTGGTGTTCATGCTTCAGGTGCAATCAACAGTTAGGATCGGATTGAGAAAACTTGGAGACTTCTTTTAACAAGTTTCTTATAGGGTATCAAATGAGAAAGGGGAGGGGTTTTCGGACTAAGAACCCTTTTAGGATTTCCCAGGGGAAGGGGC
>JAUIKP010000106.1 GCA_030430725.1 Nitrospiria bacterium | reverse complement strand
CTCCGCGCCCAATGACCGACGGCAGGAATATACCACGGCCATCAACTGGTTCTTCGCAGGACATAAAAACAAGATCACACTCGATGGGTCCTGGCTCACGCTGGCCCAACCCGCTGGTCAAAACCAACATGAACAACGGGTCCGTCTACAATGGGACGTATCGTTCTAAATTCATCGGGACGCAAAGGCACTCCTCCCTCTCGTCCCACCAACAGGCCTCTGCCGATTTCCGGGAGAGGCCTGTTGTTCCCTGGTCTCTATTCATGAAATGGAAGACTCGCGTGATCTCTTACGGCCAGTCTGGGAACACCCCCAAAACCACCTTTTGATGAAGGGCATGTTTTTCTCGGGCAATACAATATTTAACCTGGTAGTAACGTGAGTGCCATGGATATGTCATTTCATCCTGAGATACTCGTACGGCAAATCTTTCAAGAAATAATTTTTTCGTTCCCAGAAACATTTTCATACTAATTCATACGGAGGGTTCACATGAAAATTCAAGTTCACTTTGCTATGACGGCCATCGCCCTGGCCATGACCGCTTCGGCATCCACGGTGTCAGCCCGCGACCTGGTCAAAATAGACGGATCCAGCACCGTCTTTCCAATTACCGAAGCGATGGCTGAGGAATTTCAAAAGGCTGAACGAGGGAAAACAATGGTAACCGTGGGCATTTCCGGCACGGGCGGGGGCTTTAAAAAATTCTGTCGGGGCGAAACGGATATCGCCGACGCTTCCCGTCCAATTAAGGAGTCGGAGAGTGCACTGTGCAAAGAAAATCAAATCGCCTATATCGAGCTGCCGATCGCCCTGGACGCGTTGACAGTCGTGGTGAATCCCAAAAACGACTGGGTAGACCATTTGACCGTCGAGGAGTTGAAAAAGGCCTGGGAACCTGAGGCTCAGGACACGGTGAACAATTGGAATCAAATTCGTAGCAGCTTTCCCGACCGGCCCTTGAAACTGTTCGGTGCCGGAACCGATTCAGGAACGTACGATTATTTCGTAGAAGCCATCGTTGGGGGAAAAAGTTCTCGCGGAGATTTCACCGCAAGCGAAGACGATAATGTCCTGGTTCAAGGGGTCACAAATGACCTCAATGCCATGGGATTTTTCGGCTTGGCGTATTACGAGGAAAACAAGGGCAAATTAAAAGCCGTGTCCATTTCCTGGAAAGGCGGGAAACCCGTGGGACCCTCTGTGGAGCATGCCAAAAATGCCACATACCAGCCGTTATCGCGACCCATTTTTGTGTACGTGAATAAAGATGCCGTGAACAAAAAACCCCATGTCAAGCGATTCATCGAGTTCTATTTGAACAACGACAATGCTCAATCGCTCGTTCGAGAAGTGGGATACGTGCCGTTGCCCTCAAAGGCCTACACCATGGCTTTGGACAAATTCACAAAAGGTCTTACCGGTACCGTCTTCCATGGGGCTGAAGTGGGCGTGGGAATCGAAGAACTGCTGGCCAGGATTCCTCAGTAAGGGACATCTGAACAATCGGATCGGTCCTTTCCAGGGGTGGCGGGCCACCCCTGGTACAGGCCAGTTCATCTGGAGCTGACATTTTATGCCAACATTACCATCATCCTTAAGCCCCGCTGGCCCTGCAGGATCTCCCTTTCGCGCCAGCAAAAGCTTCCTCCGCCGCCGGGCATTATGGGGCTCTTTCGCCGGCGGGTGTCTATTGATCGCAGCCGCGAGCTCAGTGTTTGTGACATTGGGGATCGTGTATGTCTTGGTCACGGAATCCATGGGGTTCTTTGCTCAGATATCTCTCCTGGATTTTCTGACAGACACACAGTGGACTCCCGTTTTTGAGAATGCCCACTTCGGGGTAATGACCCTGGTTTCGGCGACGGTCACCGTGGCAGGGATCGCGTTGGCCGTCTCTATTCCGGCGGGATTGGCCTTGGCGATTTACCTCAGCGAATATGCTCGAAGGGAAGTTCGCGAAACAGTCAAACCCTGTCTGGAGTTGCTCGAAGGAGTACCGACCGTGGTCTATGGTTACTTCACGCTTCTCTTTTTTACGCCGCTTTTGCAAACGTTCATTCCCGGATTGGAAGGGTTTAACATGCTTGGACCTGGCATGGTCATGGGAATCATGATTCTTCCCTACACGGCCTCGGTCAGCGAAGATGCCATGCGGGCAGTCCCATCCGGCCTACGGGAGGCCGGATACGCCTTGGGCTACTCTCGCTTCCGGGTCGCCATGCGGGTCGTGGTCCCTGCCGCTTTTTCCGGTATCACCGCCGCCTTTATTCTGGGCATGTCACGAGCCGTGGGAGAAACCATGGTCGTCGCCATCGCAGCCGGGCAAAACCCCAATTTTTCTTTCAACCCCACCGAAGGGGCTGCAACGATCACGGCCTACATCGTGCAAATGGCCATGGGGGATTTACCGCATGACTCCATCGCCTACCAATCCGTGTTTGCGGCTGGAATTGTGTTGTTTGTCATCACGCTGACTTTCAATTTGATCGGTTTCTTCCTTCGGCGACGTTTTAAGGAGGTGTACTAATGCTGAATGCCGAGATGTCTCAAGCCACTCTTCCCAACTTGACCGGCATTGTTGATGCCAATCGCCGGACAGATCTGGTCATGGCCGGCATCGGGATTTCGGTACTGATCATCGCCATGAGCTTATTGGCGGCTGTGGTCATCGACCTGATCGTGGGAGGATGGCCCAGACTCATGAACCCGGATTTCTATCTCAACTTTCCCTCACGCCATCCTCTTAAAGCAGGAATTGTTTCTGCTTGGGTCGGCACAATCCTGGTCATGCTGGTCACCGCAGGCATCGCCATACCGCTGGGTGTGGGAGCGGGGGTGTATTTGGAAGAATATGCTGCACGCAACTGGATCACGGATTTCATTGAAATCAACGTCAGCAATCTGGCAGGGGTGCCTTCCATTATCTACGGGTTATTAGCGCTTGGCCTGTTCATCCATGGGTTCGGACTGGGCGAGACGATTCTGACCGCCGGCCTGGTGCTCGCATTACTGATTTTGCCGGTTATTATTGTGTCCACCCGTGAAGCCATTCGCGGTATCCCCCTTGATTTACGGGAAGCTGCCTATGGGTTGGGTGCCGACAAATGGCAGACCGTTCGCCTATATGTACTGCCCGCTGCACGGTCGGGCATTTTGACTGGAACCATTGTGGGTTTGGCTCGAGCCATTGGAGAAGCCGCGCCGGTCATCACCATCGGGGCCTTGACCTTTATCGCCTTTCTCCCCCCCTCGCCCCTTCAGGCCAGTCCTCCGTTCATCAATTTTGAATGGCTCGAAAGCCCATTTACCATTATGCCAATTCAAATGTTCAATTGGGTTTCACGACCCCAGGCGGAATTTCATATCAATGCCGCAGCGACCGGCGTCATTCTGATGTTGATGACGTTGGCGATGAATGGAATCGCCATCTGGTTGCGCTATCATTTACGCCGCCAGATTCGTTAGCCATCCGTAATGACCTCTTAGCCCAACCAAGGAACCACCCACATGACACAGAAGATTTTTCATGATCAGCACGTCACGCAACTGTCGCCAAAGACCGAGCCTCCCCCCCATGCCCAACGGGAATCTCTAGCCGCAGAAATTCGGAAACTCAGCTTTTGGTATGGTGAAACCCAAGCCTTGAAGGAAATCACCTTGTCGATTGCCTATCGGAAGGTCACCGCGTTGATCGGTCCATCCGGGTGCGGGAAAAGCACTCTCCTCCGGTCGTTTAACCGTATGCATGATCTCTATGCGGGCAACCGGTATAGCGGAGAAATTTGTCTTTTTCCCGAAAATCACAATCTGATCGAGCTTGATCCCTTCATGGTCAGACTTCGAATCGGGATGGTGTTCCAAAAACCCAATCCTTTTCCCAAATCCATCTTTGAAAACGTGGCGGCCGGCCTCCGGATTCAGGGCGTCCAGAACAAAAAACTGTTGAGCGACCGGGTAGAACAGGCCTTACGGGATGCGGCCTTGTGGGAGGAAGTGAAGGATCGCCTCTCGCAATCGGCCTACGGCCTCTCTGGGGGACAACAACAACGGTTATGTATCGCCAGAGCCCTGGCCCCCCAACCTGAAATTCTCTTACTGGATGAACCCACCTCGGCATTGGACCCCATTGCCACCGCCAAGGTCGAAGATCTGATTACCGACATTCGCAATCGATTCACGGTGATCATAGTCACCCACAACATGCAGCAGGCAGCCAGAATTTCGGACTTTACCGCCTACATGCATCTGGGCAAACTGATTGAATTTGCTCCAACAGGAGAACTGTTTACCACGCCGCAAGAAACACTGACGCGGGATTATATCACCGGCCGGTTTGGATAAACCGGGGGAACACCTGTTTTGAAAGGATCATCATGAACAACCGACACACTCTACGCATCTTTGACGAAGACCTGAACACCCTTCGGCAGGAGATCGTGGCGCTCTCAAACCACGTATCGGAACAACTGCACCGCGCGATGACCGCATTGGTGGAGAACGATGCCACCCTGGCGGAGCAGGTCATTGCCGACGACCGTATGGCCGATACCCTTCAAGAAAAAATTCATACTCACACGACCCGCACCCTGGCGAGGCAACAGGCCATGGCTGACGACCTGAGGGCCATTCTGGCGGCATCTCGCATCGCCATCCATTTGGAGCGGATCGGGGATTACGCGAAAAATACCGCCAAACGCAGCCGGCATTTGTCACAGCACAATATTGCCGAATTAATCGAACAATTCCAATGGATGGGAACACGCATTCAATCCATGTTGTCCCAGGTTACGGAATCCTACATCCACCAAAATGCCCCCTTAGCCAATGTTGCCTGGGCGGATGACGCAGAATTGGATGTCGTCTATGCCAACCTGTTTCAGCATCTGCTCAGCGCGATGAACCAGGAAAGCAGAAACATCGAAGACGGGATCCAGCTATTATTTATCGCGAAGGGGCTGGAACGCGCCGGCGATCATGTGACCGACATTGCCGAGGAAATATACTTAATGGTCACCGGACTTCCCTTGCAAGGCCCCCGTCCCAAAATCAGTGAACTGCTTTAAAGAAGTAGATGCACACCACACCCAGGGACTCGTTAGACCTCAGAATCCGAGAGAAAGCTTTCCTCACCACCGCAGGACGTACGGGTGAGGAAAGACTTTAATCGGGTTCCTGTTGACTCTTGTGTGTCCGGGTAGCGATAGAATGGCTTAAAAACTCACGATACCGTATGGCGGCCTGCCAGGGTTTGCCTTTTAAAAAGCCCCCTATTTCTCCATCCGGAGTCTCCACCAAAAACTCCCGCGGCTCAAAGACGAGCAGACCGGGCTGAGGTTTTAATTGCTCGAGAGAATTGGTGCGAACGGCGTCTACGTCATACTTCGATCTCTGCGTATCCTGCCAGAGCGGGGTTTTAACGGAAAAATTGCTCACAACAACGTGAAAATTCCCGCCAGCGACATAGAATCCGCCCGAGGTGGTGATTTGAAAATTCTTTTCAAGATCATCCGTTTCAATTTCAGCAGTTTCAAAGAAGGTAACCATCTCTTCCGGAGTGGCTTGACTCAATCCTTTAACAATCAGAGGAGCAAAAAATTGAATCTCTGATGGACTGAATACTCGATGGGCCCCGGAACTCCGGGAGGACGAAGAGCTGAATAGACCGGTTTTCTCTGCCCGGACTCCCTCCAAGATTTGAATCATTTCCTCCTTCGTGATTGACACGGGATGATCATAGCCTTTTCCGTCATAGGCATCCCGCATAGCCTGTAAGGCCACCACACGATTGGGACTATCTAAAATTTTCAACGTTTGAAACTGGGGCGTCTGGCACCCTCCCCAAAAAATACTCCCCACCACTATCAGCCCCAGCAACCTTGCAGATCGTTTCATACCGGTAATCCTCCAATCAAACATGTCATACCCCTGCCTTTTCGAGTCATTCTACCCCAGACTTCCACCGCAAAAGGAGGGGAGCGGACGAAATGTTACACATGCGTCACATACGTGCGACCCGGATTTAATACCAAGCCGGTACATTCCATCATGAACTTTCATCTTAATAAAGGAGAAGAACATGGTACGAGTTGAACAGTTGATGACGAGAGAACTGGCCTGTGTGGAATTCACCCAAGCGGTATCCGTCGCCGCCAACCTCATGCGAATCCGCAAAATCGGAAGCCTGTTGGTGAAACGTGGGGAAGAGCTCGTGGGCATTGTGACGGAAAGCGATATTGTGAGAAAAGTCGTGGCCTTTCACTTCCCTTCAGAGTATGTCCAAGTCGGATCCATCATGAGCAGCCCACTTGTCTCCATTGATGAATCGGAAACGGTTTTTGAGGCTGCCGGGATCATGCAGGCGGCTCACACGAGACATTTGCTGGTAGGCAATGAGACTCAGGTGCTCGGGATGCTGTCGGTACGTGATTTATTAGCTCCGGTTGCCAAGGATGAATTATAAACCCATGAAAGTCACCATACCGCCTACCGGTCCATCAATGTTCCATACCTCCATTCAACAGTCATCGGCATGGCTGACCAAAGCATTGGAGGCCGACCTGACTCATTTCTGGATGAAAGGCATCAAAGCCGTCCTGAGCCTATTAATTGTCACCATCCTCGTAGGGCTTGCGGGAGGGGTCCTGAGAATTTTCATGAATTTAGAAGCCCTTTTCACGGAACCCATTGAACACGTCTTTCGTCAACTCATCGTAGACACATTGATTATTCTCGCGATTGTCGAGGTGTTTAAAACCACCGTCACCTATTTTTCCGAGGGCCGAGTCAAAGTCACGTTTATTGTGGATACGATTCTCGTGGTCATGCTTACCGAAATTATCTCGAAATGGTTTTCGGAAGCCCACCTGGAGCAATGGATGATCTTGGGTGGAATATTAATGGTATTGGCCATTATCCGGGTGGTTGCCGTTCAATGGTCCCCGACGCGAGCCGAAAGTGTCCCGGAATGGACGCCAACCTCAAACCTAAATAACCCCACGCAAGCATGACACTAATTTCCATCCCCTTCGCGGCGGAATGGAAGCTTGGCCGGCATCGCTATTCCATTTAGTTCTTTCACATCCTTGGAGTCATTTACGAAAGAAATGAGAACCCTCACCGAAGGCTGCCCCTACAGTTCAAAATCCCCTATCGGCCAAGACGCCATGATCCCAAACCTCTGCAGCATGCCCGCCACGTCATTCCCCATTTCTTTATGCATGGATTCAAATGAAAGCCCTCGATCATTCACTGAATCATTCCTCCCGAGTGTCGTTGATTTCCTCCTTGATTGCATCGTGCTCACAAACAGCGGTTACCCGGGACCCCATGAAAATGTTACCAGGTGCTAATGAGTCGGAAACCCATTGGTAACAGCACTCTGTCATGATATTCGAAGAAGCGAACACCGATGACACACCCATTCAACAGGAGACACACTATGAAATTGATGGTCGTTAGTCTGGGAATTCTTATACTTCTTCAGCCGCTTTTTTTCGGCATTCACACCCTTCTCCATCTTTCCAGGCGCCCACGCCTGTGCTATCCGATTTTGCATGGGAAAAGCCCGAAGGGAAAATTCTCCCTGGTGGCCTAACCGTCGTTCTCAAGTAGGACCAGGACATTCCAATCTCTCATTCTATTTCTGTATGTCATTTCGAAAGGAGCACACCGATGGTTCGAGTGGAAGAACTCATGAAAAAGGATCTCGCCTCAGTGAATTGCGGAGACCTCGTGTCTTTAGCCGCTACTTTAATGCGGATTCGCCGCATCGGTAGCGTATTCGTCAAACAAGAGGGACATATTGTGGGCATCATCACTGAGTCCGATATTGTCCGTAAGGTGATCTCGACAAATCGGTCCCCTGACCAAACCACGGTCGAAACCATTATGACTGCTCCCGTGATCAGCATTGATCAGGACGCACCCATATTCGAAGCGGCGGATTTGATGGATCGATCCGGCACACGCCATCTGGCGGTTACCCACAGGTATGACATCGTCGGTATCGTGTCGGTCCGAGATCTTCTACACCCGGTAGCCATCGATGAATTCTAATGTCCCCACCGACGCTGGCTCTACATTTCAGGAATTACCCACAGGAATCCGGTCAAACAGGAATGCGGAAGGGGAGTGTTGAATAATACTGTTCTCCATGGGCAAAAACCCAAGGCGACTTTGAAGGTCAGAGGCCTCGGGTCGGTTCAAAAAAGTCCGCCCAGCAAGGCCACAGCCATTTTTGCGCGCGGAGCGTACAAGGAGTACGTGAGCACGGGAAAATGGCGAGAACGCCGCTGGCGGCTTTTTTCAACAGACCCGGAAGATATTCAATCAGCTCCTAATGAATATCTGCTCCGAAAGCGAGGGGGGACAGGCGATACGACTGCCTTGAATTTGTGTTGATTCTCCCAAAAAAACGGGGGAAACTCGCGATGATCATGACCATCAGCCATGCCTCACCAGACCGGCCTACGGCATCGCCGTGAAAATCCAATGAAGGGCGTGTCTGCCCTGATCGAAAACCTACCCCTCTATCCTGTCCATCTTGAAGTCGCTGTTCTCCCGGATGCCGAAAAACAGGCAATCCAAAGGCCGGAGGTAGGTCAGAAAGAGCACATTAATAAGTATTAGTAATTTGAATGGGTATAGTCATTTCAGGAGGGAATGGAAAATTCTGACAGTCAGATACTAATGATATCTGTCACCCGTCATAAGAAGAACATAACAAGCCATTCAGGGAGGTTGCTGTGGCAACACACCCATGACCACACCTCAAGATCGCTTGGTTTGGTAAAATTGGGAGCGGAAGCCCCCAAGGCAAGCGTGTTGTTACAACTCAAGGACCATATTCCGATATTTTTCGGGCATACAACCCCTGACACTTGCGTTATGGCTGGCTTCGAATCTCCTTCAACTCCTTACGAAATTCTTCCATTCCAGCTTGTACGGCCTCTTTAATCGTCTCCTGAATGTCTTCCAGCCCCTTACGAGTCCCAGACATTATGTCTTGATACGTCTCAACGGTTCTATCT
>JAUIKP010000105.1 GCA_030430725.1 Nitrospiria bacterium | reverse complement strand
ACAAACGGGATGCACCTGGATTATACCAGGCGATTGCCCGGGCCAAAGCCTCACGAGAACGGTTGATATGAGTCAGTTCACCATTTCTCCGACCAAAATACCCCTTCGTGGCAGCATGTCGGTTCCGGGGGACAAATCTATTACGCATCGCGCCCTCATCTTTGGAGCCTTGGCGCAGGGCCAAACACGTATTGCGGGCTATTCTCTTGGTGAAGATTGTCTGAATACCCTTGAGGCGATTCGTGCCTTAGGCGCTGAGGTTCAGGAAACACCTCAGGGACTTGAGGTGACCGGAAAGGGGCTCTGGGGCCTTCAGGAACCATCGAATGTGTTGGATTGTGGAAATTCCGGGACAGGGTTGCGCCTTTTGGCTGGCGTTTTAGCCGGACAAAATTTCTTTTCCGTTCTGACTGGTGATACTTCTCTAAGAAGTCGTCCGATGGGCCGGGTGGTTACTCCTCTCCGGCAAATGGGGGCCGTTATCTCGGGAAGACATGGAGGTGAGTTGGCTCCTTTAGCTATTCAAGGAACCGGGCTCAAGGGGATTCTCTACGAATCGCCTGTCGCAAGTGCTCAAATTAAATCATGTGTCCTTTTGGCCGGGCTCTTTGCCGAAGGGGAGACTATTGTGAAGGAGCCTAGGCGATCTCGAGATCATACGGAGCGTCTCCTATCCTATTTGGGAATTCCCCTTCAGGTTGATGGGTGTACCGTGCAACTTCAAGGCCGTCCCTCTTTTGTTGGAAAGCCGATTGAGGTGCCCGGAGATATCTCGGCTGCGGCATTTTTTATGGTTGCGGCATCAATCGTTCCCGATTCGGATATCTTGCTTACTGATATCGGATTGAATCCGGAACGTACGGGCATTTTGGATATTCTCCTCGAGATGGGGGCTGATATCACTATCGTCAATCAACAAGAAATATCGGGGGAACTGGTAGGTGATATCCGTGTGAGGTCTGCTCCGCTTAGGGGAATGACCATTGGGCCTGAACTCATTCCCAAAACGATTGATGAATTGCCAATATTGTGTGTCGCTGCCGCTTTGGCCCATGGTCAAACACGTATTACCGGAGCACAGGAACTTCGCGTGAAAGAGACCGATCGTATTCGAGCAATGGCAACAGAATTATCCCGTCTCCATGTGGAAGTTGAGGAACAGCCGGATGGTTTAGTCATCAATGGCGGTTCCCTGCTTAAGGGTGCGGTTTGTCAAAGTTATGGCGATCATCGGGTTGTCATGTCGCTGGCCATTTGCGGATTAGTGGCGGAGTCTCCGATTACTATTGAGGATGTGACATGCGTTGAGACGTCCTTTCCTGGGTTTAAGGATAAGCTGTTGGATTTATTGACAAATTCTGAGCGAGCATTATAATGCTCTAGAAATTAGTTCCTGAAAGGAGAACAGGAACGTTCCACGTCGTTGGTCAATGATCACTATTGACGGTCCAGCTGGAGTCGGGAAAAGCACGGTGGCCAAGTGTTTGGCTGCCCGACTTGGATATGTTTACCTGGATACGGGGGCTTTGTATCGAGCAATTGCCTGGAAAGTTCAACAAGAACAGCTTGATCCGAATAATCTTGCTCACATTCAAGCACTTCTTGCGCGTACGGATCTTCGGCTGATGCTGAGCGAGAATGGCCTTTCCATTTTGGTCGATGGGCAGGCCATCAACCAAGAGGTCATCAGAACGCCAGGCATTAGCCAGTTGGCTTCCTGCATTGCAGCTATTCAGTCCGTCAGGGACTGGTTACTCCCGATTCAGCGAAAAGTTGTCGGCGAAGTCGGGATTATTGCTGAGGGAAGGGATATGGGGACGCGAGTGTTCCCAAGTGCCGATGTGAAGTTTTTTCTCGATGCGGAATTGGAGGTTCGAGCGATACGACGGCAACGAGAGTTAGGTCAACAAGGGAAAGCTATTGATCTGAAGACCGTGCGTAACGACATAGCTGTCCGAGATGATCGTGACCGGACAAGAAAGATCGATCCTTTATGTCCGGCGCCGGAGGCGATCATGATTGATACCTCTCGACAATCTGTTAAAGAAGTTGTTGGACACATGATGCAAATTATAGCGGATCGTTTGTGAGTGGAGTGGCCTACGGGGTGTTATGGTTCCTGTTTAATGGGGTGGCGCGCCTCTTGTTTCGATTTCGGACAGAGGGTTCCCAGCATTTTCCCAAGACAGGTGGAATCATCGTTGCGGCTAATCATGCCAGCTACCTTGATATTCCTCTGTTAGGGTGCGCGATTCGACGGCGGGTTTTTTTTTAGGGAGAGCGAGCTTATTTCCCAATCGGTATCTGAATTGGGCCTTGCAAAAGCTCGGCTGGATCCCTTTAAAAACGCACAGACTGGACAGGAAAGCCTTTGGGCAGGCACTTTCTCATTTGCAAGCAGGTGAACCCGTAGTTATTTTCCCTGAGGGAACAAGGACGGAGGACGGGTCCTTGCAGATCGGGAAGCCTGGCCTGGGGTATTTGGTAGCTGAATCACAATGCCAGGTGATTCCTGCGTATATTTCTGGTACCTTTACAGTTCTTCCCATTCAGTCTCGATGGCCGCGGCTGTTTCCATTAAGGGTCAGCTTTGGAAAGCCGTTGAAATTTTGTAAAGATGAGGGGAAGAACGTCAAGGCATTTTATGAGGACGTATCGATAACGGTTATGGAACATATTGCTCAATTGGGTGGCGTTCCCTCTCCGACTCAGCAGGCGTATGAAACAGATTCAAGAAGCAAGTTGTGTGAATAATCATGGCAATCACCATTTAACCCGCCAAACTCTCCTGGAGGTATCAAAAGTCGGATGAATACTCTTACTGAACAACCTGAAAAAATTGATCGCGAAACTCTTGCCGCATTATATGATGAAACGTTTAAAAATATTGAAGAAGGAACGATTACCGAGGGAAGAGTCATCGATATACAGCGAGATCGTGTGGTGGTGGATATTGGCTATAAGTCTGAAGGCATGATCCCTGCCGACCAATTCTCCCCAGAAGAGTTGGGGCAGCTGGCGGTGAATGATCCGGTTCAAGTGTATATCGAGCAATGTGAGGATGCGGACGGCAATTTGCTCCTCTCCAAAGAAAAAGCCGACAAGATGAAGGTTTGGGAAGATTTGGAGGTTGCTCACAAAGATGAGAAACAAGTGCAAGGGAAAGTCATTTCTCGGATTAAGGGCGGTATGATTGTAGATATCGGCGTGAAGGCCTTTTTGCCAGGATCGCAAATTGACTTGACGCCGGTCAGAGATCTGGATGGCCTGGTCGGGAAAACGTATAACTTTAAAATTATTAAAATTAACCACCGTCGTGGCAATGTCGTGGTCTCCAGGCGGGCGCTTCTCGAAGAAACTCGTGATAAACGAAGACAATCCACATTGTCGACATTGTCGGAAGGGCAGTTGATTGAAGGGACAGTGAAGAACATTACGGATTATGGGGCGTTCTTGGATTTAGGAGGTATTGATGGTCTATTACACATTACCGATATTTCCTGGGGCCGTGTGGGGCATCCATCAGATATGTTTTCCATTGGAGATCGGGTTGAAGTCCTCGTATTGAAATACGACCGTGAAACGGGTCGCATATCATTGGGCGTTAAGCAAAAATCTCCAGATCCTTGGACAAAAGTTGAAGAAAAATATCCGGCAAGAAGTCGTGTAAATGGGAGGGTCGTGAGCCTGACCGATTATGGTGCGTTCGTCGAGTTGGAGCCAGGTGTTGAGGGTTTGGTTCATGTGTCGGAAATGTCTTGGACCCATGAGGTTCGCCATCCATCAAAGGTCGTGTCTGTGGGCGATACCATAGAAGCTCAGGTGCTCCATGTTGACCAACATAGCCGGAAAATTTCTCTCGGGATGAAACAGACCGCTCCTAACCCTTGGGATATTATTGAAGAGAAGTACCCTGAAGGCACAGAGATTGAAGGCAAAGTAAAAAGTGTTACAGATTTTGGTGCTTTTGTCGGTTTAGATGAAGGTGTCGATGGGTTGATCCATATTTCTGATATGTCGTGGACTAAGCATATAAAGCATCCTTCCGAGCTGTTTAAGAAGGGGCAATCGGTTAAAGCTGTTATTTTAAAAATTGATAAGGAAAAAGAACGATTATCTTTGGGGTATAAGCAGCTGGTCTCGGACCCATGGGTCTCTGATATTCCCCAACAATACCATGTTGGTGAAGTCACCACAGGCAAAGTTTCCAAAATCGCCGACTTTGGGGTCTTTGTGGAATTAGAAGGCGGTGTAGAAGGGTTGATTCACATCAGTGAGATCGGACCAGATGCGCAGGAGCGGCTGGAGGACAAATTTGCTGTTGGTCAGGAAGTAGCGGCCAAAATTGTGAAGGTTGATTGTGATGATCGGAAAATTGCTTTAAGTCTTTGGGAGCATTTGAAGGATCTAGAACAAAGTGAGGTTGAAGAATTTAATAGCTCTCAAGGCAGTGTTGATCAGAGCCTTGGTCGAGCAGTTCAAAAGAAAGATCAGGGTGATGAAGGCGAATAGGCTTCATGGGCAAGATGATTTGGTTGACCGTGGGATCTATGGCCAATCCCGAATGCTATGAGTAATGGGTATCCTCTATGGAAACGCGTGCTGTGGATGATTCTCGGAGGCCTTGTCCTGTTCAGTGTCGGGAAAAGCCTCATTCCTGAACTATTGTTAGCAGGTAAGGATGGTGTAGCCATCGTTCGTGTCGAGGGTCCCATTCTTGATTCCTATCAGACTGTCGAGGAATTGAAAAAATTTGCTGACGATCCTTTGGTTAAAGCGATCGTGGTGAGAATTGATAGCCCGGGAGGAGGCGTGGCGCCTTCTCAAGAAATTTATAATGCCGTTAAGAGAGTGAGAAAAGAAAAGAATAAAACGGTGATTGCATCAATGGGCACGGTGGCGGCATCTGGAGGCTATTACATTGCCGTGGGCACCGATCGTATTCTCGCTAATCCCGGGACCTTGACGGGGAGTATTGGCGTCATTATGCAATTGGCAAATTTCCATGAGTTACTTGAAAAAATCGGTGTCAAGAACCTTGTCGTCAAAAGTGGAAGATATAAGGATATCGGCTCTCCTTTCCGTCCCATGAATGATGAAGATCGCCAGGTCTTAGAGTTGGTGATGAATGATGTCCACCGTCAATTTATCGATGCAGTGGCCGAAGGGCGATCCTTGGATGTGGCGGAAGTCGAGCAGCTAGCAGATGGGCGAGTCTTTACGGGGCAGCAAGCCAAGTCAATTTTGTTAGTGGATGATATCGGTGATTTACACGATGCCATTAAGTTGGCCGGCGAATTAGGCGGAATTGAGGGGGAACCACGAGTCATGGAGGTGAGTAAGCCGTTTTCATTCAGGGATTTACTTGAAAGCACATTCCTTGGAAGCGTCCGAACCTTTGCCACGACTCATTTTCCTACCCCGTTGCTGTATCTTTGGGTGGCTTGATCTGGAATGTGGATCAATAACTCCTTTTGAGAAGCAATGTTCATTGGCATGATTTAAGGTTGGAAAAGCGAGTCTCTGTGAGAAGGAGGATCGGATGACAAAAGCGGATCTCATCGAAAAGTTGGCGGAAAAGGCTCCTCAATTGAGTCGAAGGCAAGCCGAGTTAGTAGTCAACACCATTTTTGATTCTATCCGTGATTCTTTAAAGCGTGGAGAAAAAACAGAAATCCGCGGGTTTGGAAGTTTTCGTCTTCGGCACCGCCAGACCAAAGAGGGGCGTAACCCCAAAACCGGAGAATCGGTGTCCGTGCCTGAAAAGCGCATGCCGTTTTTTAAAGCCGGCAAAGAGATCAAAGAATTGTTAAACCCTGAGTTACCACCTGTATAATATAGTTCTATGACCGAACCATCTCAAACAGAACAAGAGATTCCCTGGACCGCCGAGGCCTCGTCTCGACTGGAACGCGCTCCTGTGTTCCTGAGGGGTATGGTGCGCCGTCTTGCAGAAAAAAAGGCCAAAGAATTGGGATACGCAGAAATTACCGCTGAAACATTAGACCAATTTAAGCAGCAAATGATGGGCTCGATGGGGGGGGCGGCCGGCATGACTCAAGCTGCCGAGGACATGGCTCAGGGCAAATTCCCATGGACCGCCGAAGCGCGGAAACGCCTGGACGCCGTTCCGGAGTTCATGCGAAGCATGATTGGAAGGATCGCTGAAGATGTGGCTAAGGAACGCGGCCATATGGAAGTGAATGTAGAATTATTTGAAAAGGTGGAAGCCTTAGGGGATATTCCGCTCGAGAAAAGCGTGCCTATGGAATGGACCGATGAAGCGTTGGTTTTGTTAAATAAGCGTATTCAGGATTCACCTCCGATTGCTATGGAATTTGTGACGGATATGTTAAAGCGGGATGCCGAGGATCTAGCCAGGGAACAAGGGATCGCGAAGATTGATGGTGAGACCTTGAACCGTCTCTGGGAGGATCCGCCGACAAAGGTGGCATGGACGGATGAGGCCTGGAAACGTTTGCATACCTCACCGGATTTTGTTCGAAGCGGTATTCGAAAAGCAGCAGAACGCCGCGCGAGAAAACTCGGGCTCACCACTATCGACTCTGAACACCTCACCACATTTCGAAATGAAGCGATGATGAAAGCCGTCAAACGGATTCGAAGTTTTGGCTATCAGGAACTGACATTTGATGCATTCGGCGATGCTATGCAAAAAGTTAAACGATTAAAGGGGAATGAGCAGGCGGAACATCGCTTGGATGAGATCAGGGATTACATGAAGAAAAAGCCTGAAGTTGGCTTACTGGGTGATGAACTGATGAACCGTTTCAGGAATTATTTAAAAGGAGAAGGAAAGCTGTAATTGGTCTTTGATTCGTCCGGTTCTGGTTATGAGGTTTGAAGCCCTCTTGAAATTCCCCCCTGTATTACTTCCCACGAGCCCCTTCTTTCGCAAGTTGATCGACAAGGTCATTTTCTGGATTTCCGGAATGAGCTTTCACTTTGACCCAGTGAATAGTGATGCCTGATTCGTTGACCGCCTGTGCGTAGGCTTGGGTAAATGGTAGTTTGGCGCGCCAGAATCCGGTTGCCCAATGTTCTAGTCCTTGGTAGTCAAAGTAGATCGTCATTTCTGTAATCTCTTGGGATTGACACCATTTGATGGCTTTGAGTATGGCGAAAATTTCTCCAGCGACATTTCGGTGGTTCAGGGCCGCCTGAGGAATGTCGTTGCCCTTGTCCCGGTGAATTTCTTCACCATTTTTTTTGATCAGTACCCCCCATCCCAATCGAAGAGAGCCATCGCCTTGGGTGAAGCAGGACCCATCGACCCAAACTTCGATATTCGAGGACGATATTGCTGCTACCGGTCGCTTCTTTTTGAGTGGTTGACTGCTTGAGTGAGATGAAAGAAAAGCTTCCGCTTCTTCTCGGTTGGGAAAGGCTTTATATTCGGCTCCGGGAAAATGGTGTACTTGGGCACGGCAGGCATCCCAATTTTCAAAGATCCCAATCGTGCGGCCGCGGCGGACGGCATAGAATTTCATGAAGGATTAACGCGTGGAGTATTCACAAAGAGGTTTTTTTGACATGAACAGTGTCTGCTTGAAGCGGGTTTGTCTCATGACGATGAATTTTAGTTTGATTATTGTCTGACTCCCCCTTGTAAAGCCATGATTCTACTCTTGGCCAAATCAATTTTTGTCATTTCCTCAGGATTGTCCCCTGCCAATATCAGAAAAGTTTCATATTCTTGAATGGCACGTTTTGGATTATGTGCTTCATAAGCTTCAGCCACATTGAATCGGGCCTGGGCATAGTTTGGCTGTAAGGACAGGGCTCGCTCATAGGTTTCGATAGCCTTGGGTACCTTGCCGAGTTGGGCTAAAACTGAGCCATAACTATTGAGGATGACTGCTGAGTATGGCTGGATGGTCAGGGCTTGTTCAAGGGCAGTCGAGGCTTCTGAAAGTCTGCCCATGTTTCGTAAGGCCAGTCCTAGACGATGGTGGGCTTCCGCTAACTGTTTCGGATCAGATAGGCCATATTGAATAGCTTTTTGGTAGCCGTCAACGGCTGGTTCTGGCTGCATGATGCCACACGAGGCAAATAAGGCTATCTCTCCTCTAGCAAATTGCTGAAGTCCTAAAAATTCTTTTTCTGATCCTAATTGTCCTCCTGTGCCCGGGAGGTCTTTCTCCTGGGGATCTGGATCTTCAATATAGGAAAGAAATTTTGCATGACTGCCATCTAAAAGCGTTTCATAGGGATCAAGAACGAAAACGGCCATGACCAGTTGGTCCTGTTTCCCTTGCGAGTGTCGCATGAAATATTGATGCGTTGTCGTGGCTTCTCCGGTCCGATACAGGGTGCCAGAATCGGGAGTTTGCTCTTTTAGAAGCTGGGACGAATGAAAAAAGAATTCCCGAGCCGGGGGTAATTGACTCAGGGTATGACGAAGTATCGGATAGCCTTCCAAAGACAGACCATGTGGGAATACGGTGATGAATCCTACAAGGGTCTGATCTTCATTAAATATGAACCATTGCGCCTGCTTCTTGGGTGAAGCGGTTTCACGAAAGACTTCCGTCCAACCACCCCAATGAGATTCCTTCACACCGGGTTGCAGCCAACTTGTTTGAGCCTCTGTTTTGGTTTGGCACAGGGTGGCCTTTCCTAAGAGATCGAGGTCGCTTTCGGAGGGAGGAAGATTTGAGGCAGGGGGAGTGCTGGCACAATGTGGAAGCAAACAAAAAAGCAAGAATACTTTGAGGAAATTTGTCGGTTTTTTATGGAGTCGATTATGATGGTTGATCGGTTGTACCATTATTCTCGGCTCTTGAGGATAGAGGATCGATATGTTGCAGACTAACGGTGACTTGGAGTCTAGAGTCCGAATGAGATAGTGGGTGCCACATGTACGATTAAGAAGGTCCCGCTCTTACTTGCTAAGGATGTAAACAACGATGGTGCCAGGGAGAAATTCATTTCATGGTGGGCGATACTGGGATCGAACCAGTGGCCTCTTCCGTGTGAAGGAAGCGCTCTTCCACTGAGCTAATCGCCCGCGGGAGGCAATTTATCACAAT
>JAUIKP010000104.1 GCA_030430725.1 Nitrospiria bacterium | reverse complement strand
GGCCCCTCATGAATAAAGCATGGTTCTGCTCGGATATTCCAATGGCTGGTTGGGGTGCGATAGAGACAGAGATGGTACCGCAAGAAGAGACTTTGGCATGTTATAAGGTTCGGCACGACAGGCGGAGCACAAGGTTTGGTAACGGTGGCCGCTCCATGAACAGGCCAAATGGTCGCGGAGAATGTAAAGGCGAAGCGGAATTTGCCTATGTTGCTCGGGAGAATGGTTCTTACTGTCAATTTTGTAATGGAGGAAGCTTTCAGATGACCACTGGTTTAAGGAGTATATTACGTGATGAATAACATGCACCATCATAAAACCGGGTTTCATTGGATGGTCGGAATCCTATTGAGTGTGGTGTTGGGAGGAAATGCGTTGGCTATCGATATGCCGGAAGAACCCGGTGAAGCGAATCTCATCAACGAAGACGTGAACATCATCTCGGGACTGTACATCAGGGAGTACTCTCTGAAGGGAGATGGAATCGTCGACTATAAAACCGCTCGACAAATTATTTTTTATGAAAATAACAAATACTGGAACACGGTGGTTGAAACAAAAGAATGGCCATTATTCTATTGGCTGGATACCAATAGGGATGGCAAATTCGATCACTTTGTCGATCAGAGGGTGGAAGGAAACGGGGACTATATCATCCCGTATTTACCAGTTTCGGAGAATTAATCCATGGGAAATTGTAGCAAAACGACTTTGCTTCTCAAGGTGCTGCCATGGGCAATTCCGTTTGTATTGGGCTTTCCCCTCATACAGCCGATTGAGGCTGAACAGTTTTACCGGCAACCGCACACGGTGAACTTTCCGGGGACGACTGATGGTAGAATCGGGGGGTTGAGAGAAGCTGGAGAAGCCTTTTCCCAATCAGATGACAAACGTCACAACGCTACGATCGCCCCACCCACCAGGGATTTTCAAAAGGATCGGAATGCTATCCTGGCCATGGCCGGCAACTACCGGGTGACATTCGATTTCGAGGAGACGGTGGCCTTCGTCAAAGGCTATGAACTTAAGAAACCCTATGAAGCAAAGGGGTACGAAATTGTGCGCGTCATCCGGGACGACGGCACCATGATCAGCCTGCAACATATTCTGGTGGTTGACGGCATTTGGGAAGACCAGATGCCCATCAAGCATTGGCGGCAGGATTGGATTTACGAGCCGAAGGAAATTTTTGAGTATGTCGGCCGCCATGTCTGGCACACCCGCCAGCTGGCCGAGGCCGAACGCCGAGGGAACTGGGCCCAGCTCGTGTATCAAGTCGATGACAGCCCGCGGTATGCCGCAGTCGCTGCGTGGACACACCGCCATGGTGTGTCCTCCTGGACGTCACCCGCGACCTGGCGCCCCCTTCCACGGCGGGAACGGACCAAACGGGAGGATTATGACGTACTGATTTCCGTCAATCGTCAGGCAATGACGCCGGATGGATGGGTGCATGAGCAGGACAGTTCCAAAGTCATTCTCCGGACCGATCCGCAAATTCTCGCACGGGAGATAGGCGTGAATACCTACACCTCGTCAAATGCATTTCAAAGTCAGGTTGCCGAGGACTATTGGAACGAGACGAAAGATTTTTGGGCGGAGGTCAGGGCTGAGTGGAGCAGTATTCAACAGGAATTGGGGACCTTCGCGGTGAAACCGCAGGCGGAAGCGGGGAAACTCTATAATCAAATCCTGCGTCTGGCCAAAGATGCACGAGAAGGCCAACTGGACATGAAAACCGCTGCGGAACGAGCTCGAGGCCTCATCCGCGATTCGACGACGAGCGAGGTCTCTGAGCGAAATTCACCGGCCGAGGTTCGGGGTCAGAAAGCAAACAACGAACATTGATCGGAGACGCGTGATTCCCTCGTGGCTGTGTTGTTCTGGTCATTCTCAATATGCCGGGTAAATGGATATAGCCGGGGTTTTTATCAGATTTTATCCAGGTTAATCCTCCGGTCGAGACGTCCTCTTCAGGCATTGTCTATGTCGAATATTTCGGAGTGACTGGAATGACGATTCCGGTCACGAGCGCGACCAACATAGCCATGGCGGTCGCACCCGCGATCCAGATGCCGACCTGGTCCAATGAGAGTTGATAGTGAAATCGATAGAAGAATTCTCCTCCTTGAGTGTCCTGAAGAGTGAGGGGCTGTCCTGTCCGGGCATTAATCACTGAGGACAAGGACGTACCATCCTGGCTCTATCGGGTGGTGGATGATTTCGACCGGCGAGCGTTAGAAAACAATGATAGGACCTTTCGGGATCCTGACGGGGCGGGCCAAATGGAGAAATTCCTTTATAGGGAAGGCCAATGAATTTGCCAAAACCTTACGGATAATTCAATTCCAAAACGTGGTTTCTTTCCCCGCTCAAAATCCAGCTCATTACGTTGGGAGGTATCCTGGAGAAGTTTTTTATGAAGTCAAAGATCCAACCTTTACGATTTGAATGTGAGTCATTCTTGCAACGTGAGGTTCTCCGAGCGCAACGACGAAAGTTGCGAAACTGAGGAGCATCACCATTAGAAAAAATGAGATGACATGTTTCATTTGAAGTTTTCAGCAGTCCGGTCCATACATGGTGGAGCGCACCTTTGGTATTGAAGCTCGTTAAATGAGGTACATCATAAATGGTGAAGCCTCGTCCTTCTTGCTCTATTAACTTGAGTTTGACGTGTTGTGACAAGTGAAACATGCAGGGGAAGGTATGGTGGTCTGGTAGTGGCTGTTTGCCGATGAAACAGTTTTCAAATGGACTGGTATGGTTGTGTGGAGAATGACGTGCCAAACGAAAGCAGGACCCAGTATTCGTGATGTTTATGGGATGGGTGAAACTATTGGCGGAGAGGAGCGATTGTGACCTGCATGCCTTCTATCGGAACGTCCACACCGGACAAGACGACCTTGTCCCCTCCCTGCAATTCCCCGCGGACCACAATCCGATCGGTTTCGGATTTCAAAATATCGAGTTTTTTGATCTTGAGCCGGTTGTCGTCACCGACGACCAGGACCTGCTCTGTCCTGGGGTTGGCGACGGCTGGTGGTAAGACAAAGACCTGGTGATATTCCAGTCCTTCGATCTCCGCCTGGAGAAATGTTCCCGGTAATAGAGGTCGTCCATGGCTCTGATCGGACTCAGGTTGCGGGATGCGTGCGACAAGGGAAAGCTGCCCGGAGGTTGGTTCTAGTGCGCCTTCGGTTCGAATGATGTATCCAACCCAACGAGCTATGCCTTCCCCGATCGTCGTTTGCAGGGTCACGGAAGGCGCGGTGTGTGTTGAACCGTTCTTTTCCGAGATCCATGGGATGTCCAAAAAAGCTAATTGTTCCATGGAGACGGGGAGACGCACTTCTAGGCTGTCGGTGGCATAGAGGCGGGCGACTTTTTCTCCTGGAACGAGGTATTGGCCCAGATCTACATGCTTAGCCCGAATTCGTCCATCGAACGGGGCTCGTAGCACGGAGCGGATCTGCTGCAATCTGGCCTTTGCCCCATCCGCTTTGGCTGCCGCGACTTTTGCTCGTATTTCCCGTAGTTGCGGTGTGCGTAACGCCAGCGGGGTTGCTTCCCCCTTACCGAGCACCTGCCATTCTCTCATCGCTTGTTCGACTTGCGCCTCTTCTTGGGCCAAAAGCCGCTGAGCTTCCGCGAGCTGGCTTTGTGCTTCAATCCTCGCGAATTGGTAATCTCGGGGATCCACAGCCACGAGGATATCTCCACGATGAAACGATCCGCCGGCGGCGAAGGCGGGATGGACACGAATCACCTTTCCGGCGACCTCTGTGACCAGATCAATCTCCGTGCGCGGCATCGCGACTCCCTGCGAGATCACGGTCACGCGCACGCTTTGGGGCTGCACCTCAAGGACTTCAACATGAGGGGGCTCCGGCTGGAGTCTTGCCGTCTCCGGCTGGGAGTGCTTGGCCAGGATCAGGAAGGCTGTGACTAAGCCCATCGATAGCACAACGATGGGCAGCAGTATCCGCGTCATACGGTGCCTCCAAGTGCCAGATATAAGTCAATGCGGTTGGTCAGGAGACGTCGCTTGACCGTCAAATGCGCACTTTGAGCCATTAAGGTTCCGCGGAAGCTATCCAGTAGCGTGAGAATGGTCGTAAATCCATGGCGGTAGGCATAGACTGCCATCTGTTGATTCGCTTGGGCATGTTTCACCGCCTCCGATAACACATGTTCCTGTTCCGACAATCGTTCTTCGGCGGCCAGGGCCTGCTCTACTTCACGGAATGCCTCCAATGCGGTTTGTTGAAAATTCTCCATCGCTTCGGTGACGGCTGCGCGGTTACGTGCGATCTCACCCTGTAGTTGGTCTCCGGCAAAGATGGGTTGAAGCAAGCCGGCTCCGACATTCCAGGCCAGGGCTCCCGGCTGCATCAGCTCTTTCAGTGAATTACTCCGGGTTCCGCCGGTTCCCGTTAAGGTGATGCGCGGCAACAGCGCAAGGTTGGCGCTGATGAACCGTTGGTCTTCTGCACGGAGACGCTCCATGGCGGCGGCAATGTCCGGGCGGCGATTGAGCAATTCAGATGGAACGCCTGCAGTCAGTGTGGAAGGTAATGCCGGTAATGGCAATTGGGCTTTCAACTCGCCGGCGGGATAACGGCCAAGCAATACTTCCAACCGGCGGGCCGTCAGCTGGACTTGATTCTGTGCCTCGGCCAGCTGAGCTTCAGCATTGGCGAGGTCCGTCAGCGCCAATCCAAGGTCCAATCCCGGTGTGAGTCCTCGGTTAAAACGACCGCGGACCAGCTCTACAAGCATCCGTCGATCGGCGACTGATTGTGAGGCGACCGTTTCCTGAAGGCCTGCTTCAATCAATTCAAACCAGGCTTGCGCTGTTCGTGCCGCGAGTGATAATGCTGCTCCCTGCAAGTCTGTTTCTACGGCCATGGCGTCCAGGGAAGCCGCTTCCTGCGAGGCACGAATTCGTCCCCAAATGTCCAGTTCCCAGGACAGGTTAAAGACCACTTCCAGGAAGCTGTAATTCTCGTTGGGGATGTCGCTATCGAATGTCCCGAAACGGCCGTGGCGAAAGTCTGGGGAAAAATTGACTTGAGGAAGGCGAGGAGCTCCGGCGATGCGGACGTCGGCCCGGGCAATCTCCACCCGCGCCGCTGCGGCTTTGAGATCGTGATTATAGTTCAACGCTTCGCGAACCATATCCGTCAGTATCGGCAGGTGAAACGTGTCCACCCATCCATCCGTGACTCGTTCGACCGTCCTGTCCGTGATCGTGGACCATTGTTCGGGCACATGGTTCATGATGCGTTTCCCATGACGTTCCGGGGTCGAGATGCATCCTGGCAGCAGGACGAGGCAGACTCCGACCGTCAGGAAGAGAGGTCGGTATGTTTCAGTCATAAGGCGATATCGGCGAATCTATTTCTTCGGCCATCTCATGTGCTATTGACCTCACAGGAGATTGGAATACCTTAAGGGTCTGTTAAAAAAAGTCGCCAGCGGCGTTCTCGCCATTTTTCCGTGCTCACGTACTCAGCGTACGCTCCGCGCGAAAAAACGGCTGCGGCCTTGCCGGACCGATTTTTTTGAACCGACCCGGAGCCTTTGATGAGTATTCTAATCCTGGACAAATTTGCCCCTGAAAATCTAAATTATTCAACACTCCCTTTCATGCGGGGTTCCGGATCGGAATGTGAACTCGCAAAAAAGACTCTCGGGGAAAACCTACGACCTTCTGGTATTCACCATCGTGAGCGAAGAGCCTGTGGCATCTTTCACGTTCGATGGTTGAGTCAGTTACCCTCATGGTGTGTACAAATGACCGGGAAGAAATCTTGACTCCTTCTCGGAGATCTTCCCTCCATAATAGACGTTTAAGTTTCCCAAATCCCCCACGAGACGGCGTCTTGAGGGATCATTTACGAATATTCGGGTGCGTCACCATGACTTGAGAGGGTCGCGGGGTGGGTTCTGGACAGGGACCGTTCTAATATCAGTGTCGTGGCCGGAATAAGTAATAATGTGGCGACCAATCCTCCCAACAGCCCTGCAGCTAATGCGACGGCCATGGGAACCAGGAACTGAGCCTGAGCACTCGTCTCAAACAGCATGGGCACAAGGCCCACCAAGGTCGTCAGAAACGTCAGTACAATCGGGCGAAAACGCACTTCACACGCTTTGCAAATAAGACCTTGCGGGCCAAGGGTTGTCCCTTTCCGCTTGCGTCGTTGAATGTAATTGAGCAAGACTAATCCATCATTGATGATGACCCCGCTCGCGCCGATCATGCCGACTAACGATTCCATGGAAAGAGGGAATCCCAGGACAAAGTGAGCGAGCACACCGCCTACCCAGGCCATGGGAATGGCAAGGAGGATCAGGACCGGGTAGCGAAATGAACGGAAGGAGACGGCTAGCAGTGCGTAGATGATTCCCACCGCAAATAGCGCATTGCGTCCGAGTGTTTCAAAGACTGCCATCTGGTCTTGTCTCGTATGTCCGACGGTGATATTCAATCCGGGAAAACGCTGTTGGAGGTCTTCGAAAAACCCTGTTTCCATCGTTGCGTAGATGGCGTTGGCATCGGCAAGTTCCGAATTGAGCCGGGCTCTGACCCAGACCAACTGTTGTCGGTTCTGTCGTGTGATGCTCTCCGTTTGAGGGAGCCACTGCCATTTCGCCAGGACTTCCAGGGGGGCCTGGTCACCCGTGGGCAACAGGATCGGTAACTGCCGAAAATCATTGAACTCACGTCGCTCGTTCAGGGGTAAGCGTACCACGACTTTGACCTGTTCACGTTGTCGCTGGAACCGTTGCACCTCTTCCCCGAGATAAGCCTGACGGACTTGGGTGGCCACGTCCTCGAGTCGTAGCCCGAGTCGCTCGGCCTCCGGTCGAAGTTCCAGGCTCAGCTGTGGTTTGCCTTTGATGTGTGAATGCATGACATCGAACACCCCAGGAAGGCTGGAAAGGTGTTCGGTGAGTGCAGTCAACGCAGCGGTCATCGTTTCAGAGTCGGTGGTGCTGACGGCCCATTCCAGATCGTAGTAATTGTCTCCCTGTCGGTACAGAAAGTCGAGTTTGGCCTTGCCGATATCGCCAATATATTTTCGCCATTCCCGTGCGATCGTTTCGACGGAAAATCGTTGTCGAGCGCCTGGTGCCAGCTCGACCCAGAATCCTGACCCGTTATCGAAGATCATGCTCTCAATCCCCGAGACGGGGCTGGGCTCACCAGGTGGTTGGCGGGTTTCCAGTGAATGACGTAATGCCTGGTAGGCCTCTTCAATTTGGGTGGATAATCGTTGGACGGTCGAAAATGGCGCACCAGGGGGGACGTCGAGATACAGTGTAATCGTATCTTTCGGCACATCGGCTTGGATGGCAAGCCGGACATGGCCGCCTGAAACCAGTGCGGCGGTGATCATGATTGCTGAAGCGCAGAACGCGATGATCAGAAAGGGTTGGCGACAGGACCGATCCAAAAACGGCAAATATCCATGATGGATGAACCCCTCCAGCCCACGAGTCACTCTGTGGCGAAGGGTTGCCATCCATTGGGTTGAGACGGGAGCGGCTGCGGTGAGATGTGCAGGCAGAATGCACAGGGCTTCGATAAGTGAAAAACCTAACGCCAATACCATGACCATGCAAATAGGGCCCAGCAGGGCTTCAGCCCATCCCTGGAGGAAGAGGCCAGGGAGAAACGCAATGCTCGTCGTGATGACGGCCAGGGTGACGGGTCCTGCCACCTCCTTGACTCCGTCAATGGTCGCGGAACGCAAGATTTTATCCCTCAGTCTTGGGGATTCAGTTCCCGTGAACTGCTGGGCAGCGGCGCTTTGATGCCGGTTGATGCTCTCACTCACAATGATGGCATCGTCCACCAAAATTCCCAATGCGAGCACAAATCCGAATAGACTGAGCATGTTGAGAGAAACTCCGAGCACCCACATTCCTGCCAACGCTCCCAGCAACGCCGTGGCGAGCCCTGCTGCCACCCAGATCGCGAGGTGTCGATTCAGGAAGAGGGTCAAGAGGAGAAAGATGAGGATAAAACCGGAGAGTCCGTTTTCCAGCAACGTTCGGACCCGCTCCTCGAAAGCTTGAGATTCATCATACCAGTAAATGAGCTTCAGGCCTTCCGGGAGACGTGGGGCCATCTCTGCCACATAGGCTTTAACTCGTCGGGCGACCGCGACTTCGTCCTCTTTCGCGTAGATAGCCCACCCTTGCGCGGGCAAGCCATTGTGGTGCCATGAAAAGTTTTGTTCAGCCAAACCGTCCCGGATAGTGGCGATATCCTTGAGGCGGACCGTGTTTCCATTTGAGATGGGGAGGAGGACTCGATTCCCAAATGTAGCTTCATCGATGGCTTGCCCTTGGGTTTGCAAAACGATATCGCCGGTTTGCGATTTGAGAAGCCCCCCCGGCAGATTGAGGGAGCTTTGCCGCACGGCATCGGCAATCTGGCTGAGCGTCAATTTGGATCGACGCAGCCGTTCCGAAGGAATTTCGATCGCTAACTCATATGGAATGTATCCGTAATTTTCAGCTTCCTCGACTCCTGGTATACGTGAGAGCGCAGCCTTGATCTCCTCTCCGATTCGGACTAAAGAAAGCCTATCGGTCTGGCCGTAAAGCGCCACCCAGATCACTCCATCATCATCGGACGCGCGCCCTTCTTTCACCTCTATTCGATCCATCCCCTTCGGGAGGTGGGGAATATTCTGGATACGGGCCTGGATGGCTCCAATAAGTGCTTGGAGATCCCGGCCTTCCGCTGCTTGTACGTGAATCGCACAGACTGCTTCCTTTCGCGCAGTATGCCCGGCTGTGGTATTGAGACGGGTGATTCCCGGCAGATTATGGATGGCCTCTTCTATTGGGATGCATATCCGTTGTTCAATCTCTTCAGGACTGCCTCCCGGATAGAACGCATTGATATCGATCCTTTGCTGACTGAAACGGGGAAACACTTCTTTCTCTAAACTCAAAAGCCCGATGAGCCCGGACAGGATAATAAGCCCCATGAGGACGTTAGCGGCGACAGGATTTTTAATGAACCAGGTTATGGCCTTCATGGTGGCAGTCTTTTTTG
>JAUIKP010000103.1 GCA_030430725.1 Nitrospiria bacterium | reverse complement strand
GGTGCCGTTCTAATAAAAAAATTCGTCCCCCGTAGACACGGAGAGTTTCATAGACTCCATCCCCATACAAAAACCCATGGTCAAAGACCGAAATCCGAGCCTGCTCTTTTTTTACAAACTCACCATTGAGAAATATCCACATTTCTTATCCCCGTTTTGTCATCAGCAGTTGTCTTTCAGAACTTGAAAAAATGCTTCGGCTTTTTGAAGCGTTTCCTGATACTCCCGGTCCGGATCGGAGTCGGCCACAATCCCCGCTCCCACATGGAGGAATCCGCGTCCTTCTCTGAGTAACAACGTGCGAATGGCAATATTCATGTCAAGATTCCCGTTCCATCCAATAAACCCAATCGAGCCCGTGTATATTCCACGACGAACCGGCTCAAGCTGCTCGATAAGTTCCATGCAGTGGACTTTGGGCACTCCGGTAATTGTCCCTCCAGGAAACGTGGCTCGAATGAGGTCGAAACCACGGTAAGGGTCCCGCAAACGGCCGGAAATCTGGGACACCATATGCATGACATGTGAATATCGCTCTACCGTCATGAACTCATTGACCCGAACCGACCCATAGTCGCACACCCGCCCCAGATCATTTCGAGCCAAATCAACCAACATGAGATGCTCCGCCCGTTCCTTGGGACAAGACAGCAGGTCTTCCGCCAGGAGTCGATCATCATAAGGGTCTATGCCCCGAGGCCTGGTGCCTGCGATTGGGCGCATATCTGCATATCCCTCTGAAAGGCGTACCAATCGTTCCGGGGAATTACACACAATGACATCGGACTCCAACACGAGAAAGGCGGAATGGGGAGAGGGATTCACCATACGCAATTGACGATATAACTCGGCTCCGGCTTCGGCCTGGCCTGCAAAACCCTGAGTCACTCCTTCTATCCGGAAACGATGAGAGAGATTAGCCTGATAAATTTCTCCCGCAGCAATGAAGTGCTGGCAGGCTCGCACGCGATCCATATACTCCACAGACGATTGCTCCCCCTCTATGCGAAGCCGCGACCTGCCGGAGTGGATCTTTGTTGGAAGATGGTCCGGAATCATCACTTTGGCTTGTAGATCAGACAGGCGCGCCTTCCCTTCGTGATACAAGTGCTCCCAGCTTTCGCTTGCCAATCGATCTGGCGAAGGCGCAAATATCAGCCAGGCCCCTGGCGCATGATGATCCACGATTACAAATATCTCGACAAACAGAAAGTACAGATCAGGAAAATGCAGATCATCCCGCAAGCATTCCGGTAACACTTCAAACATGCGAACAAGGTCGTAACTGAAACAGCCGATCGCCCCCCCCTGGAAAGGCGGGAGGTGGAGCCCCGAACCCGCAAACTGGCCTTCAAAGGTACGCTGTAACAACGCGAATGGATCCCCAATATGCTTTTCCGTCTTATCTCCTGAAACAGTTTCATACGTGCGCCCCTTCCCCCGAACCACGCGATAAGGATCGCACCCCAAATAAGAAAACCGGTGGACCACTCCACCTTGAACGGCATCATGCTCCATGAAAAATGAATGCGAAGCATGACCGGTCACCCGGCCAAAGAGGTCAAAGGGATCATCAAAAGCAGGGCGACAATGCTGAATAAGGGGAAAACACGGACTCGAATGAACTGAGGAAGGACCTCCTCGTTCGGCATGCTTGGAAGGGTATGACAAGGGTTACGGGCTACCTGATGAAGGAGATTCCAATGCCCGCCTGGCGTCTTCTTGAGACAACAACCCCTTTTTTACCAGGGTTTCCACCAGATCCTTGACGCCTTTTTCAGAAGACATCCGAATCCCTCGAACCCGAACACCAGGAGGATAAAATCGAAGAAAATCGGGATTCGTCACCCGTATGGTGACCGCCTCACTCACTCCATAGGGCGAAAGTTCCGGCCCGGTACTGGGAATTCTGAAAAACGGTTTTCCATCCTGAGTCATCCCATCGGATCCTTCGATTTTGACACGGTTGATGATTTCTTTTCCAGAAATTTCCAGGACAGAATCCACTACAACAACCAATGAATCTGCAATTAACGGATGGCCCGTTTGGTTTTTAACCTTCACCGTATATTCAACCTCACTGACTGATGTTAATATATCGTTTCCAGAGAAGGGATCGAGCTGCTTATATTGAACGACAGGCACTACCCCACCCGTTAAATCCGGCAAATCATCAACCCCGGATGACGTGGCCCACAACGGATTCCCACTCGGGACAACCGCCAGGACCAGGAGTGCCACAAAATGTTTCATCATTATTATTGCCCAAAAATTTAATCGGAATTGAACCCGCGAAGAGGCTTCATGCCTCCCTCTTGGCTGCTCGTACTTTACCATAACAATATTGTAAAATGGGATCTTTGTTGCTTGACATGATTCAGGATTTTTTGTTTGAATGTGAACCCTTCCAACGACTCGCCTTGCCGATTGAGAAAATGGCACCTTCTCAGGATCCAATGTTTGCGGGGCTGGGACAGGCAATGCGAGTGGGGACGGACCTTCTTGCCGCCCTTATCGTCGGTGGATTCCTTGGTTGGTTAATTGATTCCTATGTGTTGGATACCACACCATGGGGCGTGGCGATAGGACTGTTACTGGGATTAATCGCTGGAGTTCGCAATGCCTACCGTGCAGCTCAGCGTTGGAAACAATGAGTCGCTAGACACTAAGGTTTAGTTTTGGAAGATCCGTTACATCCCTTCGAACTTCATAACTTTCTTCCGCTTTCCATTTTCGGCCTTGACGTTTCTGTCAATAAGGCCGTCTTGATGATGTGGGTCGTGGTGGGACTTGTTACGCTCTTATTATTGAGAGCCGGTGGCGCCAGGGCACTCGTGCCTTCGAAGCTCCAAAGTCTTGCGGAGTTGCTGGTTGACTTCATCCGCGGGATTATCCACGATACGATGGGGGCATCGGGGATGCGATATTTTCCCCTCATCAGCGCCCTCTTTTTGTTTATTTTATTTTCAAACCTGGTTGGTCTTATACCTGGGTCCTATACAATTACCAGCCAAATTATTGTGACCGGTGTTTTCGCTGTAGGGGTTTATCTACTGAGTCTTATCGTCGGATTCCAACTGCATGGGGCGAAATTCCTGGGCATACTCGTTCCACCTGGCACCCCAGGGTGGCTCCTTCCCTTAATGATTCCCATTGAATTAATTAGTCAAATAGCCAGACCAATCTCCCTGGCCGTCCGATTATTCGCCAATATGACTGCAGGGCATGTGATTCTTGGTGTGTTGTTCGGCCTCACTATTGCCGGGGGACTCCTGATAGGATGGCTGCCCTTTTCCTTCACCATCGCACTCTATGGCTTAGAAGTCGGGATTGCCTTTATTCAGGCTTATATTTTCACCGTTTTAACCTGCGTCTATATCGGCGACGCGATGCATTTACACTAACTTGCAATCGAACAAAAGGGTCAGAGGGCGTTTTTACAATTAGTCCCTTTTAAACTGGGAGGACATCACCACAATGGATTCTGCAGCAGCAGCACTTTTAGGAATGGGCCTAGCGGCCGCGGGCTTTGCAGGTGCCGGTATCGGCATCGGGTATATTTTCGGAAAAATGATTGAGGCAGTTGCCCGTCAACCCGAGGCAGAAGCCCGAGTCGGCAAGTACATGTGGATCGGGTTTGCCTTGGTCGAAGCCATCGCACTCTACGGATTGGTCATCGCCTTTATCATCATGGGCAAAGGATAAAGGGTTCCTGACCTATGCCACAATTTGACTCACATTTCTTTTCATCGCTGATATTTTGGGAATTCCTGTCATTTGGGATCCTCCTATGGGTACTCTATAAGTACGCCCTCCCCCCGATCCTGGAAACGATGGAAGCCCGAGAACGAAAGATCAGGGAAAGCCTCGACCAGGCTGAACAGAACCGAGTTTCAGCAGAGCAAAAGCTCAAGGAATATGAAGGCAAGCTTCAGTCGGCGGCCAAAGAAGTGGAAACGATCCTGGCAGAAGCCAAGCAACAGGCTCAACGACTGCTTGATGAAAATGAGCAACGGCTTCGTGCCGAATCCCAGAGAATTAAGGAAGAAACGACACAAGACATTGATCGGGAGCGGCGTAAGGCCATACAAGAGATCAAAACCCAATCCGCGGAGTTGGCCCTTATGGTTGCGGAAAAGGTGATCGGTCGAAGCTTATCGGACGATGACCATCGGCGATATGCACAGGAGGCTCTCGCAGCCGTCGCGGCTCAATCAAAAAACTAAACCTTTCCCCATTCTCTCGGAATAGCCCCAAACGCCTGAGCTATTCGCTTAGACATCATTTCCTTCAAAACTCCGTGCATCAAGAAAAGAGGGAAGAATCACTTCCCTCTTTTCTTATGGTGTCTCCAAGAACATCTGCAAACAACGGTTTTTAAGTGAGACCCTCCCAGGGACCCGCTCCAAAAATTCATGATCTACGTTTCAACCATTCGTTGAGGAAAGATTTCCACCTCCGGCACGATACCCTTCCAAGTCAAGCGTGACTGTTTGAAATCCCAGTTTTTTAAACTCCTCTACTAAACGGGATCTTTCGGGTTCTTTTGTCAACATCGACATTTGGGTTGGATCAATCTCGATTCTCGCCATATCGCCGTGAAGGCGAACCCGGACCTGTGCGAGCCCTTGAGCAACCAAAAAGGCCTCGGCCTGCTCTACCCGGGAAAGATAGGCCTTGGTGATTGGGAGACCACGGGCGATTCGTGAAGACAAACAGGCAGCAGCCGGCTTATTCCAATTGGCTAGCCCCAAACCTTTGGCCAATTCACGTATATCGGTTTTACTGAGTCCCGCTTCGACTAAAGGGCTCCGCACGCCGAGTTGTCGGGCGGCAGTGATACCGGGACGATCTTCACCCAGGTCGTTCACATTTGTTCCATCCACAATGATATGAAATCCCACGGCATCCCGAAGATTGGAAAGCAACCGGTACAAATCCGTTTTGCAATGGAAACATCGGGTCGCATCATTTTTGACAAATGACTCAATTTGCAATTGATCCGTTTCTACCAATTGCAATGGCACGCCGATCGCTGTACTTAATCGCTTAACCTCTTCCACTTCCAGCGCGGGAAAGGTTGGTGAAACCGCCGTCACCGCTTTCACCTTGTCCCCAAGCGTGTCAAAACCCACTTTTAAGACGAGCGTACTGTCGACCCCGCCAGAAAATGCGACCACCACCGAACCCATATGGACAAAGATTTTTTGCAGGGCCTCATACTTCCCCTGCAGAGTTGGTTCAAGATTGAGCATAGAGAGGGAGACTCCTTTTTTTGTTCGTAGTTGTCTGATTTAAGACTTCAGAAGCTGATCGACCTAATTGGCCGCAAGCCCCCAATACATCGTCTCCCCGGCTTTTTCGAAGAAACACGTCCAGACCCTTCTTTCTGACAATATCCTGAAAGACATCAACCACACCCGATGACGGGCGCCGGAACGGGTTCCCCGGAAATTCATTAAAGGGAATCAAATTTACCTTGCACCGGATTCCCTGTAAAAGGCGCACCAAACGCCTGGCATCATCCGGTGAATCATTGACCCCCGCTAACAACACGTACTCAAACGTCAGAGGGCGTTCGCTGAATTGAGTATAATCGCGACAGGCATCGAGTAATTCGGATAAATCATAGCGCCTATTCACTGCAGGCATCAGATGCGACCGCTGCTCATTGGTTGTGCCATTTAGGGATATGGCCAAATTCACGCCTAATCGCCGCACGTCTGAAAATCGCGGAATCCATCCTGCTGTTGACACCGTAATTCGTCGTGGAGAAAAACCCAACCCCCATTCAATATTGGTAAGACGCTGGATCGCTTCGGCGACAGGCTCAAAATTTACCAATGGCTCTCCCATTCCCATGAACACCAGAGAAGACAGATGCTCCCCTTCCGGCAGATAGGCCTGGACATTCAGCACCTGTCCGACAATTTCATGCGCCCGCAGACTTCGCTTCAGGCCCATCTCGGCCGTTAAACAAAAGCCACAATCCAGCGTGCAGCCGACTTGAGATGACAGACACAATGTCCGTCGACGACCTTCCGGGATCAATATCGTTTCCACAGCCAAGCCATCATCCAAATTCCACACAAATTTTGTGGTGCCATCGCTGGCAGTCATTGGAGGTGAAAACCCCATACGGTGTATGGTCGCCACCTCCTGCAACCTGGCTCGGTCGGCTTTTGACAAGTTGGTCATCGATTCAATATCCACTGCACGATGTTGGTAGAGCCACCGGAGGATTTGGTCGGCCCGATATCGCGGCCAACCGAATTGTTGAACGAATGCATTCAGTTCATTCGCGTTGAGAGCAAGCAGGTTAAGAGGAACGGTATGTTGGGCCATCAGGTCTAATTCCCACAATCAAATCTTCCAACATTCATCATAGCATCCCTCCATTCCCCAGCCACCTCAAGAACTGTAGAGAATTTCTTAAAATACCCCATTCGCATTAGGTATTTCTGCGCCACAACCCGTTGTCGCTTCCTCCCTGGCATGCTTCAAACGACGAGTGTTCCATACCATACTTCCAGACTGGAAATCCTCTTCAATAAACGATATCGCTACATTATTGCCAATTCATAGAAATTTTGGCCAATGTCTTCGCCACACAAAACATTCAGATATAAAATTAATTACACGATATATTACCTAGTAAAAAATACACTTTAATGATACGTATGGATAAATAACATACCAAATATTGAATTTAAAAAATTATAAGCCACTAAGTTTAGGCTTTTATTGTCATCATGTAATTTTATAATGATCTCTTCACAAACATGCCATTGATCTATATCCAACCAATCGTAATTTGCATATTTGTTTGAAGTCACCATTTAAAATTAAAAATTTAAAGCTTGCTTATTGACTTTGCTTTAAAACACGAATAGAATGAGCCTCAACATATGGTGGAGCTTGCGAAATGGAGGACCAAAATGACCAGCTTAAAGATATCAGCGATGGGCTGGAGCAGCGCATCAGTGTTTATGAGCGCAAACTCAAGGACCTCCAAAAAAAACGGGAGCAGGTAGGTGAGGAAATTGCGACGGTTGAGAAATATCTGGAGTTGGCAAAAACCCTCTATCGCGTCGAAGCTGACAAGGCAAAGCTGGCGAGTCTCTCCAGCCAGATCTTCTCGGAAAAAGAGGGGGATCTGCCCTCAACCGACACGGACGTCGCGTCTAAGTCGAGGGAAATTCTTCTAGGCCGAAGCAAATACGTGGGTATGAGCGTCCCTGATGCAGTGTACATGGTTCTCCAAGAGTTAGGTCGTCCATTGCACGCCAAAGAACTTTTTCAACGCCTCAAAGAAGGCGGGATGCCTATCCGGGGAAAAACCCCAGTCACCTCTGTCGCAACATCCTTAAAAAGGGATCCTCGTTTTCGTAAAGTGGGGCCCAATACTTTCGAAGTCAATCACGAAAAATCTTTAACCAAAGCCGTCTGACCCACATTGACGGGCATAATTGTACGATCTGAAAGGGGGTGAGTGAATTGGCAGCAACGAAAAAGAAAGCCGCTCCAAAGAAAAAGGCTGCGGCCGCGAAACCCAAAGCAAAAGCAAAAACCAAGAAGAAGTAGCTGTAGATCCCACCTGCAGTGCCACCGGGGGTGGGGCCACCCACTCCCGGTGTGTTTTTCTCCTCACCTCGCTTAAACATTCACACAACAAATTCACATGATCGCATCCTGGCACTTGGGATTTCCGCAGACTTCAGGTATGCTCGGAAACCGTCTGGTTCCCATCATCTATGGCACTATCCCCTACAGAATTTCACTCGTTCACCCGCATCGCTATTCAAGCCGCCAGGCAGGGCGGAGCGATCCTGCTCGACTATGCCAAAAAAGGATTTCAGATCCATCAAAAGGATCAAGCCATCAACCTGGTCACCGAAGCTGACCTACGCTCAGAAGAAGCCGTCATTCAGACCATCCGACATGAGTTTCCCGAACACCAAATCCTCAGCGAGGAACAGGGCCTGCAGGACATTCCCACCCATCCCGTCAAATGGATCGTCGATCCCTTGGACGGAACCACCAATTTCACCCATGGCTTTCCCATGTACAATGTCTCTATCGGGGTGGAATATGAAGGCACGTGCGTCCTAGGAGTGGTCTATGATCCCACGCGGGACGAACTGTTTCTGGGACAACAGGGGAAGGGGGCCACACTCAACGGCACACCCATTCATGTCTCAGCGACACCTCAATTAAATCAAGCCTTGCTCGTCACCGGCTTTGCCTATGACGTGCACACCGCCACAGATAACAATCTCAAGGAATTTTGCGCATTTACCCTCCGTGCGCGCGGGATGCGCCGCACCGGCACCGCCGCAATTGATCTCTGCTACATCGCCTGCGGCCGGTTCGATGGCTTTTGGGAACTACAACTCAATCCCTGGGACACTGCGGCAGGAAAAGTCATCCTGGAAGAAGCCGGGGGAAAGTTAACAAATTATGCGGGCGAACCCTACTCCATCTATGGCAGCACCCTGATCGCCACTAACAGCCATATCCACCAGGAGATGGCTGAGGTACTCAAGAAATGTCGTCTAGAATAAGCCTGTTATCTCCCCCTTAATCGAAACCGACTCACGATTTCATCAAATGCGCTTTCCTCCAACTTTCTCGCTACCCATTGATCGTTCCATACCTCTTCACAAACGTCCTGTTATGTCGGTTCGGCAAGTAGCTGCTGAATAGTGTTTTCAGTTTCTTCATAGCTACCTTCACCGATCTTGGTGTATTGAATATTTCCCGTCTTATCGATCAAATACAGCGTCGGCCAATAGCGATTGCGGTACTGCCGCCAGTTCCGGAATTCATTGTCGATGGGCACCGCATAGGGAATGTGGTGCTCCTGGACATATTCTTTGACTTTTTTCACATCATATTCGTACTTGAACTCCGGCGAATGTACCGCAATTACAACCAGCCCTTGTTTGGCGTACTTGTCGTGCCATTCCTTGACATACGGTTCGATATTCCGGCAGTTCCAGCATCCAAATGTCCAAAACTCCACCATTACCACATTGCCACGCAATTTTTCCATTTGTAAGGGCTCGGAATTCAACCAAGTC
>JAUIKP010000102.1 GCA_030430725.1 Nitrospiria bacterium | reverse complement strand
TCTTAATTTTCCGGGCTCAATATTGACGAAGGGACATCCGATATAGAAACTAGAGAAGCTTAAAGAAACGAGCAGGTATCTCTAGCCCGAATTTGACAGATATGCTATGTTAGAAGGTATTTTTGAGTTCTTCGTCTTACCCCCCCGTCATTCTCATTAAACGTAGCGAAGGTTTTCATGCTTAAATTGAATCCGTTTTGCGTATTGGCCATGGTCTTTATGATGGCTTTGATGTCCTGCACTCTTCGTGAAACCCAGCTTGGCGATGAGCTTGAACAAAAAGGCGATTTGGACGGTGCCGTGGCGGCCTATCGAGAGGCCATAAGGAAAGACCCCTTCGATGCAGAACTTGCTGAAAAATTTAAATCGGTGAAAGTTCGCGCAGCCACACAACATTTCTCCCGTGGAAAACAGATGTTGAAAGAGCGGAAAATTGGCGAGGCTCTTCAGGAATTGCAAATAGCTGTGGGGCTTGATCCGGAAAAGCCTGATCACCATTCAGCCCTCAACGAGGTCTGGCGTTTCAAAACCGCCCAACAAACCGTCCTAGACGCCAAACACATGGAAGGTCTCGGACGATACGACGAAGCCTTAAGCCTCTATGAATCTGCCGTGGAATTAGATCATTCCCTGGTCGAAGCCGTTGAAGGCATTACCAGAGTGGTTCAACTGCAAAAAGCCACGCAAGCCATAGGCGGTTCCGCCGAACCCGTGACCCTTCGGTTTCAGAATACCCGTCTCAAGCAAGTCTTTGAAATTTTAGCAAGAACCGCCAATATCGATATTTTATTTGATAAGGATGTGCGGGATGACCTTGTCACCATTTTCACCAAAGACACCCCGTTTGATGAAGCCTTAAATCTGATCTTGAACACGAACCAACTGTTTGCCAAGCGGGTGGGGCCTGACCGGTTGTTGGTCATTCCGGATACCAAGCAAAAACGAGAACAATACGAAGACCTCCAGATTCGTACATTTTATCTTTCCAATGCGAAAGCCAAAGACATGGCGAACTTACTTCGTACGATTTTGGAAACGAAACGCGTTTATGTGAATGAACCATTAAATACTGTAGTCATCCGGGACGAACCGGACAAAATCGGCCTGGCTGAACAGATTATCCTTGCCAATGATCGTAGCGATTCGGAAGTCCTGTTTGAAGTGGAAGTCTTGGAAGTCAACCGTACCAACACCAAAAACCTGGGATTACAGTTTGCCAAAGAGGCCGGATTTGGTATTTTCCCACCAGGCACTGAGTCTCCCAATTCCGCCGCATTTTCTCTCCCATCAACATTTTCGTTCAAACAATTAACAGACATTGGTCAGGAGTCGTTTCTCTTTCGATTTCCCAGCAGTGTGTTATTGAATTTTTTCAAACAGGAGTCTCAGGCCAAAACCCTGGCGTCGCCTAAACTCAGGGTTCTCAATAATGAGAAAGCCTCCATCAATGTCGGGGACAAACAGCCCATTCTTCTTTCCACCACGAATGTGTTGCCGGGACAAGCATCTACTGGTTCAGTTCCCACGACTTCGACTGTGACCTCCATAGAGTTTAAAGATACCGGGATTAAACTCACCGTGGAACCGACCGTGCATTTAAACAACACCATTTCCCTTCGATTGCAAATTGAAGTCACACGCCTAGGCGAACGGGTGATTCTTCAAGCTTCTCCCTTAATTACCCAATTCAAGTTTGGAACCCGTACGGCGGACACGGCGCTCAATATGCGGGATGGAGAGACCGTCGTGCTCGGCGGGCTCCTTTCAGAGGACAACACAAAGACACGGGATTCCGTCCCCGGAGTCGATGACATTCCAGGCCTTGGACAACTCTTCAGTAACACCAATACCCAAAAAGTTGTGACCGAAGTCATATTGGTCATTACCCCGCACATTGTCCGGAGCGTCACACCTCCACAATTAGCCAAACACACAATGTGGTCAGGCACAGCGAATCAATACAATTCCAAGCCCATGTTTTCCTTCACCCAGCCGGTCTCCACTGCCCTCTATGAAGGAGAAATGGATGAAAAAATTGCCAGTCTTCCTGAAACACCGGATACCGCGCAGAATATCCAGCCGGCCAAGGAATCCCAGCTCCCTGAGAATTCGAATCCCCAACAAATAGATCCCGACCAACCCGGTCAAACCTCTCCAGGAACGACGACCCATATCCAAGTTCTGCCGAACGCAATCTCCAGCAAAATTGGGGAAGAAATAACCATTACACTTCAGGGTGAAAATTTTGCAAGCACGGGAAATTCGTCGCTCACACTCTCGTATGACCCTGCCGTGTTGACTTTTAAAAACGCAGTGGAAGGTCCCTTCTGGGCCAACCAACTGGTCCCGTCCAGTCTCACGGTTTCTGTCGTCCCTAATCTCGGTAAAATCATGCTCCAAATGGGGCAACAGGGAAAATCTGTACAAGGAAGCGGCTCGCTAGCCACGGTCGTATTCGAAGCCACAGGGCCTGGAAATTCAACCATTGACATTCAACAATCAACGGTCTTGGGAGCCAATGCTCAACCTATCCCGGTCATGGTGGAACATGGCAGAATTTTGGTGGAATAGATCCTCAACAGTTCAAGGGGGGGTAACTTTAATCGAACTTTTAGTCACGTTGGTTATTATGTTCATATTAGCCTCCGTCGCCCTACCCATTGCGAAAGTCAGTATTAAACGGTCGCAAGAGTTAGAGCTTCGCCACACCCTACGAACGGTACGAAACGCCATTGATGCGTTTCATCTAGATTGGGCAAGAGATGGAACCGTGCGTACGGGAAAGCTCTGCGTGGAAAACGTGACGACATGCCAAGAGTCCACGGGAGTGACCGGTTACCCGAAAACCTTGGAAACGCTCTTGAAGGTTAAATTAACCGGCGAGAAAGCTCAACTCGGTGAGCAGTCGGAAATTAAACGGTATCTCCGGAAAATCCCATTTGATCCCATTACGGAGACCACAGAATGGGGGCTCAGGTGTTTCCAGGACGAACCGGACGAAACGCGGTGGTGCGGGGAAGATGTATTTGACATCTATACCACCAGCGAAAAAAAGGCAATTGACGGGACCCCCTATCGTGAATGGTAATGACCCACTTTGTAGTTATTGGCAAAAAGGGCTACACTTTACTTGAACTCATGATTGTCGTGGCAATCGTGGGGATTCTGGTATCCATCGCGATTCCCACATTTCAACACACGGCCATAAAAGCCAAGGAAGCGGCCCTGAAACAAAATTTATTCACAATGCGATCGGTCATTGATCAATTTTATGCAGACAGAAAGGAATATCCGGCAACCTTAGAGGACCTGGTGGAAGAAAAATATCTCCGAGCGATCCCCGTGGATCCATTTACCCAGTCCTCGACCACATGGACCGAAATTTATGAAGAACAGGAGGAGGGCGAAGACTCTCCTGCTGGAATTTTTGATGTCAAAAGTGGGAGTGACGGCCAGGCGCTGGATGGCACTCCCTATACAGAATGGTAGGTAGGAAATGAAACGTAATCATTGGACGCACATGATTCTAAGCGGCACATTTATCCTGACTTTAGGCGGCTGTGCTCACAAACCGACCAAACCGGTCGCGGTCGATTCACCAAAAGTGTCAGTCCCCCAGCCTTCTCACCAACAGGTTCTCCTTCAAGAGGCCCGGACAGAAAATGAAAATTTGCGAGCTGAAATAGGGGCATTAAAAATTCTCATGGCCAAACAAGCGGGAGAGCTGCAATTACTGAGAGGCCGGACGCAATCCATTCAGGATCGGGAGCAGGATCAAGGGCTTGAACTTCAACATATTCGTGGAGAACTTCTGGACTTAAAGGCCGAGCGGGATCATTTGCGAAAGCACAATATGGAACTTGAAGGTCAGGTTGCCAGTATGCCGGACACCACCCAACTCGTTTCAGATATTCAAACTCTCAACCAATCTTTTCAACAGATTATGACGAGCATGAAACAGCTCTCCACTGATATTACGTTGATCAAACAAACAATCAACAAGTCCCCAGGGAAGGGAAAGCCCGTGCAAACGAAACTCTCAGTCCCCAAAACACCAACCTCTTCCGGGGATGTGCGCATGCCGGATTCTCTAGGACGGATCGTCATTCAAAACGGCGACTCCCTTTGGAAATTATCCCAAATGTATCATGTCTCCGTTGCTCAATTACGGGAATGGAATGACCTGGATTCTGACGTGATCATGACGGGACTTAAAATTCAAGTCACCTCCCCAATGGAATCTCAGGTGAATTCGGGTAATTCTTCGAATCATCCATATGAACCATCGTCTTTCCCTTCCACCCAAGAGAGCATGGCTCAAGAGAACATGGCTGAACCGATACAACATGAAAACCCTCCCATACAGGACAATCGTGTAGAAAGTGCCCCTGAGACAAAACATATACTCTCACTTGGCAATCCTCATTTACCTGAGTCACCCTAGTGCCCCGGTTTCATTACAAAGCCGCACGTCCGGATGGAACGATTGTAGAAACTGATGGGGAAGGCGAAACATCTCAAAGCCTTCGATCCCAACTCGAAGCTCAAGGACTGCTTGTTCTTGACCTGGCAGGCTCTGGCAGCAGTCAGATCCTCTCACGAAGACACCGGCAACGTCCTTTAGCACTACGAGATTTCCTGATTTTCAATCAGGAATTTTTAGCTCTGCTCAAAGCCGGATTGCCCATGTTGCGGTGTTTTGATCTTCTGGCAGAACGAAACACCCAAGGGGGGTTTCAACAAGCTCTGCAATCCGTTCGTGAGCATATTCGAGGAGGATCAGCCATTTCCGAAGCTATGACCCATCACCCCACCTATTTTCCGGAACTCTATCAAGCTTCATTACGAGCCGGGGAGCAGGCTGGAAATCTTCCTGAAGTTCTAAGCCGATATATTGCCTATTTAAAAATGCTTATTGAGGTCCGGGAAAAAGTTGTCAAAGCGACCATTTACCCTATATTTTTATTAGGGTTTGGTCTCTTGGTCACCATAGGTCTGTTATTCTTTGTGCTTCCGTCATTTGCGGAAGTCTATCAAGAAAGTCGCGTAGAATTGCCTTGGGCCACGCAGTTCTTGATTGACCTGACCCATTCCGCGACCCAATGGATGATCGGCCTATTTTTTATCATGGGGCTTGGGGGGATAGCGATCTACTGGTGGAAAAACACCCCTCAGGGTCAATGGCAAATACATTGGTTGTTCCTCCATGCTCCGATACTTGGGCCCTTGCTTTTGAAGAATCAGGTGATTCGTTTAACCAGAACACTGTCAACCATTCTGGGAGGCGGAATCCCGTTGCTATCAGCCCTCCAAGTCACAGCGAAATCCATGCCCAATAAAGTTTTTGCCAAAGCCCTCGAATCAGTCATTGTTCATGTCCGAGAAGGTACCAGCCTTTCAGGGGCATTAAAAAAAGAGAAATTTCTCCCTCGCCTCACACTGGAAATGGTTGAAGTCGGAGAAACAACCGGTTCACTCGAAGCCATGCTTTTTGAGGTTGCCGAATTTCATGAAGGAGAATTGGACTTTCAATTATCTCGACTGATGACATGGATCGAACCCATATTCATCATTCTGATTGGCGTCATTTTAGGAGGAGTGGTGATTGCCCTGTATCTTCCTATTTTCCAAATGGCAGGAGCGGTGTAACGACCAAGTGAACCCGACGAGGGAACCATGACCACACCAGTCAAACGCATGCCATTCGAGAACCTTTTAGTGGAAAAAGGGCTCATCTCAGAAAGAGAAAAAGAGACGTTGATCGAAACGGCCCAATCCACCAACCAGACGATTCCCACCATTCTGTTAGAACGAGGTACCTTCACGGAAGAGGTGATCGGCCAAGTCCTGGCTGATCAGTATGGTTTACCATGGAATACACTTACAGAATTTCGTATTCCCTCACCGCTCATGGAGTCCATTCCGGTCGAACTCATGCATCGCTATGAATTCGTGCCAATTGAACAGGAAGGCCCCATTCTGACCATCGCTCTCGCAAAACCACATGACCTGAGAATGATCGATGAATTGGAGCACCAATTGGGATTTGAGTTGCGATTAGTGGTGACAACTCACACGGCTATTCTTGAGGCCTTGAGCAATAGTGAAGGCAATAGCCAAGTGCTCACCCGCATCAAAGCCGAATTGGATCCAGTGCTGATTAAAGAAGACGAAAAGGGCGAGGAAATTCTTTCGGTTGAACGAATAACCAAGGACCTCAGCCCAGTAGTCAAACTTGTCAATACGATTATTTTAACGGCCCTGCAAAAGCAGGCGAGTGATATTCATATTGAGCCCACCGATCGCACGGTTGAAGTCAAGTTCCGGATTGATGGAGTCCTCTACTTAGCCATGGATCCTTTTGATACCGGCATTCACCCCTCTCTCATTTCCAGGCTTAAAATCATGTCGGAACTCGATATTGCGGAACGTCGCACTCCTCAAGATGGCCGGTTCAAGCTTCTGCTGAATCAACGAACCATTGACTTCCGGGTCTCCATATTGCCAAGTGTGTACGGAGAATCGGTGGTCATCAGGATTCTGGATAAGCAACATATATCCGCAGGAGTCCAAGGACTTCGCCTGGAAGCCCTTGGATATACCGGAGAGGACCTTCGGCGATTCCGGCGAGCCATCACCCGCCCCTATGGCATGGTGCTGGTTACCGGACCCACAGGAAGCGGAAAAACGACGACCCTTTATGCCGCGATCAATGAGGTGCACTCGGACGAAGACAAGATCATTACCATTGAAGACCCCGTGGAATATCAATTAAAAGGGATCGTACAAATTCCAGTCAATGAAAAAAAGGGGCTCACGTTTGCCAGAGGGCTTCGATCCATTTTGCGGCACGATCCAGATAAAATTATGGTTGGAGAAATTCGAGATTTAGAGACGGCACAAATTGCCATTCAATCGGCACTTACCGGGCATTTGGTTTTTTCTACCGTGCATGCCAATAATGCCTTTGATGTCATTAGCCGGTTTGTAAATATGGGCATTGAGTCGTATAATTTTGTGGCTTCCCTGAGTTGTATTCTTGCCCAACGCCTGGTGCGGTCCATTTGCCCCACCTGCCGGATCCCCGTCCAGATACATCCTGAACAGTGCCAGGAATCCGGCATTGAATATGAAGACGTGAAACACCTGACTTTTTTTGAAGGGAAAGGATGCAATGAATGCCATGGTTTAGGGTTCCGAGGTCGAAAAGCCATTACAGAATTTTTGGATATGACCGACTCCATCAAAGAAATGATTTTAAACGAGAAATCTATTTCAGAAATTCGCACGGCTGCCATGGCCCAGGGTATGACCTCACTACGGCAAGCAGCCCTTGAAAAAGTCTATCGAGGAGAATCTACGCTCAAAGAGATTAATCGGGTCACTCCGATCGAGGAAATCTAATGCAGTTTTTCCCCATTTCGACACCCACCGTCGCGCTCTCTCTTTCTGATGAAGGGCTATGCCTGGTGGAAATCAAAAAGCATTGGCGTAAAAGTTCGCTCCGACACGTCGCCAGACTCCCGCTCTCGACCGGGGTCCTTACGCTCTCGTCGACCAAACTCAACATTGCCAAGTCCGATGAGTTCCTCACTCAACTTAAGGCGCTGGTCAAGCCCTTTCGTCGCCCAATCTCCATTGCACTCAGCCTTCCGGACATATGCGCCCGGACCAGCATTTTTGATTTTGCATCCTTTCCTACCAAAAAACCGGAACAAACTGCACTGGTGAATTGGCGTTTCCAACAGGACCTCAAACTCGATACCTCCCAATCACGCCTGGCCTTTGGACTCTATGTACCCACGTCGGTTGGGGATTCCATTTCCCCGGATACCGCTGGCCATGTCAAAGTGTTAGGTACGGCCATTCGCCATGAAATTATTGAACAATATGAACACATGTGCTTAGAGGCAGATCTCATCCCAACTTCTGTTGGGTTGTCGGGGCTCGATATTTTTGATTTGTACCGCCCCAACATCCAGGACAGTCTTGCGTCTGACAACCCTTCACAGACTTCATATCCCCCAACATTCATGTTCCTCTTCCTCAGTCATTGGGGATTTACATTTTTAGCCTGTCAAGAAGGGTGTCCACGATTCATTCGCACGAAAGCTCTTGCTATCAAAGCCGAGGCCCATCATCCTCAAGATCCTACATTGGATGATGAGTCGGAGGAGTACAGGAATACCAGAGAACTTCGTCCGACATCATCAGAAAATTCCTCTTCTGACACACCTCAAGAATCCACGACAGGAAAGACTCCCTACCCTTCGTACACCGCCATGAAGGTGGAAAAGGAAATCCTGGCAACATTACAATACTATTTTGAGATGTTTCCCATATCTGCCACGGCATCTTCTCCGATAAATCTGTTCACGACAACTGATCTGACCCATGGAAAGAGCCTTTTGCCGACTCTCGACCAGATTCAACAGACCCTGAAGGCCAGTGGAGGACATGAGCCTCACATTCAAGTGACCTCACTATCTCCAGCCTCACATTTTCATTTCCTCAATACACACCTGGCGGGGAGCCACCAGGAAGAAGCGGCATTGCCAGGCTATGCCAGTCTGATGGTGGCATGATGATCCCGCGTGTGCATAGGAATTTATCGGCACCCGGCATTCCTATTCTTCAATTGTCCCAACTCGGGCTCACACTTCTCACCGCCGGGGCCCTCACCCTTACCGCTTCATTTTGGTGGCAGGGAAACTTATTACATGAACAGATTGATATCCTGGAAGAGCAAGCAGCCAGTGTCCAAACGGCAAACCAACAACTCGTCTCTCAAGCCAGGGTGGCCGGGCTCGACCTTTCGCACCAGGCCATTCGAAGCATTCCGTCAAAAATCACTTTTGTGAAACAGGTTCGTGAACGCGTAGGATTTTCCTGGACACAATTACTGACCGATCTGGAAACAGCCATTCCTTCGGATATCACCCTAAACTCAGTGTCTCTCGATGAAAAAACCGATACAATCCTTCTCCAAGGATCGGCAGCTTCCTTACCCGACCTCAATAGACTCATTCATCAATTAGAAAAGCACGCAGCCTTCCAGAATGTTCTGCTATCACAACATTCCACAAAAACCACCAAAAAGGAGCTAGGAGGCCCACATAGCGTGTTTT
>JAUIKP010000101.1 GCA_030430725.1 Nitrospiria bacterium | reverse complement strand
CTTATTTGCTTCTTCCTCTCTACTCTCAACACATCATCCTGATAGATGCGGAAACGTTGCCTGTTGGACGTTCTTACTTCTTTTCCTTCCCTGCCTTAAAAGCCATAATTGCAAAATCTAATGGGGTAAATGGGGGTTCAAAGAGAGCAGTAGCAGGGGCCCTTTCTCTGAGAAAGATTCCATAAGCCTCTTCTAAGTTTTCATCTATTTTGGAAAATGTTTTAAGACCTGTCTTTTTTTTAAATGAAACCTCGATTGATAAACTAATTTCCCTACAGAAGTCTGAAAAGCCAACAGAGCCATATCAATTGGCATGGAGTCGTTTTTTTGAGGACGTAATTTCCGAAGAACTTGGTAAATAGCTATCGCGGTCATCGAAGGGGCTTGCCACCCATACCCCCATTTCTGACGTGAGATTGGTTCAAAGGTAGCAATGCGAAAAGGACAATTTATTTCTTTTGCTAGTCAACAAGCTGAAGGGTTCTCTTTCAGTACCTTCAAATGGCCGGATCATATACAGAAGAGGTGAAGGGGAAAATGTTTTTTGACCTGCTCGGTATTTAAAAAGCCAGCAGCCCATTCCGGCTGGACACGTTTTTCAATGAAACTTTACTTTTGAATACTTATGGCATGCCTATGAAACTCGATCCGTCTTTTTCACAAATCACCAAAATGAACATTGGATTGATGATTAGCAGGAATGTCAGGAATAACTGCCGAAGAAAAACTCTACAATAGAGAATGTAGTAAAAAAGCCTGACCCCTCAAGGGCTCAGCCATATTTTAGATTACCGTAATCAAAGGGATGTTGGTGAATCGAAAGGAATATGTGGATGGGGTGAGTGCGAAACTTTATGTCCCCCCGAGGTCAGCCGGGGGATCTGACAATTTTCTCCCCATTCTGTGAGGAGTAAATTTTTTCAGTGTGATTGCCGAAAGGGTCAATAAGAGGAAAGTCTGGCATGCTGACTGTCAGGGAACATGTTCGCAAGGATACAAAAGTTCTGGAGTTATCCGGTCGTTTTGATTATGACTCCAAGCTTGGGCTCGAAGTAGCCATTTTGGGTGCTCAGGAAATAGGATGCCATCATATAATTCTCAATTTCTCGAACATCACCTGGATCGACTCGATGGGATTGGGGCAGATGTTTCATTGGTACCATCGGATGAAGCCCCATCGCATTCGGTTGAGTATTGTGAGTCCTCAATCCCATGTCAGAGAGTTGCTTGAATATGCCAATTTGCCTCAGGTCATTCCTATCTATCAGTCCGAGGAAGAAGCTGTTTGGGGCAGCGGGGGTTGACTCATGGTTCTCCTTCTCTGAATGTTTAAAAACGTTCTTCTCCAGCCTCCATTATTCAGAAAGCCCTAATTGAAGCATATGTTCGCCTCCATAGGTCGCATGCTTCAAGGGCCTTAGGAAGAAGTGGTTGGAACTTCCATCACTGGCTGCATTCAGAATGTGCACCGCGAAAATGCCATTATCGGCAAAGCCCCTGCTTGTTAATAAGACAATTTGACTCAATTCCAAGCTCAGAGTTGAAGGACTATTCATTGACGGTAAAACGCCTGTGATTTTTTTGGCCGATATGAAGTCGGGAGAATACAAAAATCCCCTGTGAGTTTGACCCACAGGGGAAATTGTTTAAGAGCTTGCTTGGAATGGAGAGTTATTTAAACCGGCGGTCAAATTCCTTCACAACTTCATTTGTCAGATCTAACCCATCTCTATTGTACAGCACAATTTTTAGCGTGTTTTCACTACCCTTATCAATGACCACATCAAAGCCATGGCGTGCGGCGACGGCACTTGTGGCTTCTTCGATTTTCTTCATATATTCCTGAACCAGGTCTTTTTGCTTTTGGCCGAGTTCATTCTGGAAATCCTGACCTTGTTTTTGCCAGGCTTGATATTTTTGTGCAAACCGTTCTTGTTTGCGTTTTTGCTCCTCCTCACTCAGCGTGGAGTTGGTCTCTGCGGCTTTGAGTTCTTCCTGAAGACTCTCCAATTCTTTTTGATCGTTTTTCATCACGGTTTCCCTGGCTTGGGCATGTTCTTTTAAAGCTGCCAGGGCGCGGCTTCCTGCCTTTGACTTTTCAATCACGGTTTGAGGATCAAGGACACCGACGCGGAAGGAATTTTTCCCAGCGGCAAGGGCATGCTGTTCCGAAGCTACACTCAGCATACAGATGCCGGTGATGAATAGGACCCCAATAAATTTTGTCAAACCATTCAGACACATCTTCTTCATGCTTTTCCCTCTAGCGTTTAAAGGATGATCCTCTATTCGGCCTGAGTAGCCGAAGAGGCGGCGTTTACGGTTAAACCTGATGAGAGTACCGACGGTAGGCGGAGCTGTCAAGAGTCGCAACTCCTTGTGGGTACACAGCATTGTCGTTGCGATTGGCGGATGATTGTTATGGATGGAAATGTATTTTGGGAGGGTTTAGGGAGTCCGGGCTGAAATTTTGGCCGGGTAATTCTGGGGACAGCATTTCGGTGAATGTTGGAATTGCTGCGCAGTTGCCCCGGCCAGTGCATCAGTGTGAAGGGTTAGGATGTACTGCTGGACGAAGAGGCGCCGGACCCCGTAGAGGCCTTGGAACCGGACGATGTCCCTGATCCCGAAGTTGTCCCGGATCCCGTGGACCCAGTGGAAGAGGGAGACGATGCGGATGTTGAGGATGTTGTACTGGACCCACTATCAGAACTGGACGAGGCGGTCTTGTTGTCGGTTTTAGATTCGCCGGTGCTGGAGTCAGCGGGCTTCCCTTTATTCTCTGATTTACTTTCAGGCTCTTTGAGCTTCTCTGAGTAGTCCGTGACATACCATCCGGATCCTTTGAACATGATCGCGGGAGCTGAGATGACTTTTGTGACAGGTACAGCTTTTCCACAACCACAGGATAATTGATCGCAGGTTTGAATAGACGGATCCGACATTTTTTGTTGAATTTCAAACCGTTCACCACTACCGGTGCATTGATATTCATAAATGGGCACGGTGTACCTCCAGAGAATATACGTCAATTAAGCGGAATGATAAGCATATGCTAATAGAATAAGGCTGATTTTATTCAGGTCAAGATTTGGTAGGGCTTGGATTGAAATAAATGAGCCCCAGCCGGGGAGGAATAGGCTATTCAAGTTTGGCCACGGCCTCGGAAAGATGTTGCAACCCCTCCTCAATCACCTCTAATGTTCCGGTATAGGAAAACCGTAGATGCGTGGGGCTTCCAAATGGTTCCCCAGGGACGCACGCCACTTGAGCTTCTTTGAGAAAAAAATTGGCAAAAGACAACGGAGTGGATAAGGTCTCTCCCTGGAAGCGTCGGCCCAGGAGTTGCCCAACGCTGGGAAACGCATAAAATGCGCCTGCAGGCATAGGGCAGTGAATGCCCGGAATCCGATTTAACCCCTCAACAATGGCCTTTCGTCGAATCTCCAACTCTTTCACCATATGTTGAATGAACGCATCAGAGTTTCGGAGGGCGCCAATTGCTGCCTTTTGGGAGATGGAACTCGGATTCGAGGTGCTTTGGCTTTGAATGTCTCCCATGGCTTTGATTAGCTTCTCCGGGCCGGCGGCATACCCAATCCGCCATCCTGTCATAGAGTAGCTTTTGGACACCCCATTCACAATAATGGTGTGCTTAGCGATGTCTGTACCGAGCGATGCGATACTATAGTGTCGATGTTGATCGTACACCATCTTTTCGTAAATTTCATCAGAGATGATAAGCAGATTATGTTGAAGGGCCAATTGAGCAATGCCCTCCAGGGTTTGTCGATCATACATACTGCCGGTCGGATTGCACGGTGAGTTCAGAATGATCGCTTTTGTGCGATCAGTGATGGCGGATTCCAGCGCTTTCACGTTAATGGCATAACCGGAGGATTCGGACGTGGGAAAAATCACAGGCTTGGCGTCTGCTACGAGTATTTGTTCGGGATAAGAGACCCAGTAGGGAGCGGGAATGAGAACTTCATCGTCGGTTTCAAATACAGCCAGTGCGAGATTAAATAATGTGTGTTTCGCCCCACAGGACACCAGGATTTGTGATCGGGAGTAGGTCAGGCCCTGGTCACGCTGAAATTTTTCAATGATGGCCTCTTTTAAATCATCGATCCCCGTCACGGCCGTATATTTGGTAAAGCCGGAGCGAATGGCTTCGTAGGCTGCCTCTTTGGCCTCTTCGGGAGAATCGAAAGAAGGTTCGCCTGCTGTAAAATCGAAGACTTGCTGCCCTTGCGCGACCAGGGCTTTCACGGTTGCGGAGAGTTGCAATGTGGGGGAGGGGGTAATGCGGGTCGTTCGTGAGGCAAGTTTCATTTGGCATTTCTCCGTAATCGACCCTGGAGCCATTCGGCTACCTCGGGGTGAAGGAAATGGTGGAGGGGACCACCAACCGAGGCCACTTCTTTGACCATGCTGGAGGTGAGATACGAAAATTCCTCGCTCGACATCAGAAAGACCGTTTCCAGGCTCGAGTCTAGTTTTCGATTCAGTAGGGCCATTTGAAATTCATGTTCGAAATCCGACACGGCTCTTAGTCCACGGATAATAGCCAAAGCCCCGCGTTTCCTGACGTAATTCACCAGTAAGCCATCAAACGGTTCAACCGTGACTCCCTTCAGGTCGCTTGTGGCGATTTTTGCCAATTGGACTCGCTCATCCAGGTCGAACAAAGGGGCTTTTCGAGGGTTGGGAGCCACAGCGACGATCACCTGCTCGACCAGCCTGAGGCTTCGAGCAATGACATCCGTATGGCCCCGTGTAATAGGATCAAACGTGCCTGGATAAATGCCAATGGTCATTGGTCCAAATCTTCTTTTGTCGGAGGCAAAGGTCGGTAAAACGTAAATGCCGTATCCCCATATCGGGCGGTACGGAGGAGCGACCATTTCCCGAGGGGAATCGGAGGAGCGGTTTTATGAAAATGTTCATAAATGATTCGGCCGTTCGAGGCGATGACGTCCGCTTCCTCTAATTGATGTAATATCTGTTGAACATTCGGGAGCCGGTAAGGTGGGTCCAAGAATATCATGTCAAACGGACGCCATCCTACCAAAATTGGATTTTGTATGGCGAGTGCCACATCCTCAATGAGGACCCGGTTTGATGAGCGAATCTTAAGTTGGGTAAGCATCCGCTGAATACTTGCTCCGGCCAATGGATTTTGCTCAACAAAGAGCGCCTTTGTCGCCCCCCGGCTTAAGGCTTCAAGTCCGACCGCTCCTGTTCCCGCGAACAGGTCAACTACCGTGGCATCCTGAATCTGGCCACCCAGGATAGAAAACAGCGCTTCCCTGGCTCGCTGGGAGGTGGGACGGGTCGTTCGCCCGGGAAGAGTAGGGATTGTTCGACCTTTAAATTGCCCTGCAATGATCCTGATCGAAGATGGTTTCATATGCACGCGGACGATATCATAGTTCTGGAAACCTCAACAATAATCTCACTAAACAGGATGGGAAGCATGGCTTTTGACGGGGCGAAAATTAGCTGCGTATAGTTCACCGCATGCTCGTATTACCTACCCTGGTACCTTGGGTATGAATGACCCGCAGCTCAAAAAAGGCATTCAATCCTGGCCTGAAAAGGAACGCCCCCGTGAACTTCTCCTGAACAGTGGCGCTCAGGGATTATCAGATGCCCAACTAGTGGCCATCTTACTACGAATTGGTCGACCCGATTCTTCGGCAGTGGATGTGGCATTGGACCTCCTCACTCGGCTTAATGGACTGAGGGGTTTGGCCAATCGAAGCTTGCAAGAACTGTGTGTTGTTCCAGGTATTGGTCCAGCAAAGGCCGCTCAGATTCTGGCGGCGGTTGAGTTGGGAAAACGGGCCTTGGCTGTCCCGTTAACTGCAGGATTACGGATTCATCAGAGCCAAGATATTTATCGGCACTACTATCCTCTCTTACGAGATCTTAGGCACGAGGTCTTTAAGGCACTGTTGTTAGATGCCAAACATGGGCTTATTCGAGATGTCACCATCTCCGAGGGAAGTCTGACGGTGAGCATTGTTCATCCGAGGGAAGTGTTTAACCTGGCCGTACGAGAATCTGCCGCGGCAGTCATTTTTGTCCATAATCATCCAAGTGGCGACCCTCACCCCAGCGAGGAGGATCATGCCTTAACACGTCGACTCATCGCAGCAGGAGAAATTTTGGGTATCCGGGTATTGGATCATATTGTTATTGGAGATGGGCGCTATGTGAGTTTTGCGGACGAAGGTTTTCTTCTTTCTTCAACTCCCACATTTGATCCTTGATGGCCTCCGCTTCTTTCTCTAGATTTTCTTGACCTCCCCGTTTTTCACGGCTGGTTCAACTTCTGTTCTGAGTAGCTTTTCATGAGAAATTCATGGTAAAAATACGTGGTAATCGGTAGTTTCCGCTTGCAGTGTCCTCATGTTTTTCTAATTCCTGATTTCATAAGGAACAATTATGGCCTCCATTACCCAAAAAGAAGTCGAATATGTTGCCCAATTGGCTCGCTTAGACTTAACGGAAGCGGAAAAACCCTTGTTTGCAGACCAATTGAGTCATATTTTATCGTATGTGGACCAATTGCAGGGGGTGTCGACGGAGGGCGTCCCTCTCACGGCTTCCGTCGCTCAAGAGGAACCGGTGTTACGTGAGGATACCCCACGCGAATGCTTGCCGGTTGAAAAGGCCTTGGCCAATGCCCCAGAGTCACATAATGGGTTTTTTGTCGTCCCCAATATTTTAGAAAAATAGAGCCCACGCGATTCACTCAAAACGCACGGCTTGAGAATGGCAAGGAAAAAATGTATCGACAACTGTTACGATGTAAAATTCACCGGGCGACTGTCACCGGATCCAGTTTGGAGTATGAAGGAAGTTTAACGATTGACGAAGACTTGATGGAGAGGGCGGGTATTATGCCCTATGAAGCGGTGATGGTATCCAATTTGAATAATGGAGAGCGTTTTTCGACGTATGCGCTTCCAGGGACGCGGGGCAGGGGAGAGATCATTTTAAATGGTCCCACGGCTAGATTGGGAGTGATTGGCGATAAGGTCATTATTTTTTGTTATGAATTATTCAATGACGAAGAAGCTAAACGGCACGTCCCTCAAGTTATCCAAGTGGATCACCAGAATAAAGCAAAGTAATCATCTCCCGTGGGAACGGGTTGCTCCGGTTGAAGGCCTTTTTCTTTCCATTTCCTTTTACCCACTAATCCCAGAATCGGGTTTGTATGTCTCTATTTAAACTTACGCTAAAAGAGCTTCAAGCTAAATTCACCGCCGGCGAGATTAGTGCTGTGGATATCGCTAGGTCTTATTTGCTGCGGCTCAATCAGGTGGAGCCAAAAATCAAAGCGTATATTACCTTGACACCGAAAGAGACGGTACTTCAACAAGCCAAAGCAATTGATGATGGGCTGAAAGCCTGGCGAAAAACACAGCCGCTCATGGGCATGCCCTTAGGCATTAAAGATAATATTTGTACAGAAGGGATCCGGACGACTTGTGGATCTCGCATGTTGGAAAACTTTGTTCCTCCTTATGACGCCACCGTGGTCGGCAGTCTTCGAAACCACCAACCCTTGATTCTGGGTAAAACCAATCTGGATGAATTTGCCATGGGTTCATCCACGGAACATTCCGTGTTCGGTCCGTCAAGAAATCCGTGGAATCAAAAGTTTATACCGGGAGGATCCAGTGGAGGATCGGCGGCGGCAGTGGCTGCAGACGAATGTGTGGCGGCGTTAGGCTCCGATACCGGAGGGTCGATTCGACAGCCTGCGGCTTGTTGCGGGGTTGTTGGGTTAAAGCCAACCTATGGGCGCGTATCTCGTTATGGATTAGTTGCCTTTGCTTCATCCTTGGATCAAATCGGCCCTATTACCAAAACCGTGACGGATGCCGCTATCCTGTTGAATGTCATTGCCGGATTTGACCCGATGGATGCCACTTCCGCCAATCGTGAACTGCCGGATTTTACCAAAGCCGTGAAAAAGAAAGACATCAAAAAACTCAGTATCGGGGTGCCACGTGAATATTTTTCCGAGGGTCTGGATACGGAAGTCTCCGAGAAGGTGCAAGATGCCATACAGGTGTTGCAGGAGCTAGGCGGCACCATTCGAGAAGTGACATTGCCTTCCACTGAACGGGCTATTGCAACCTATTACCTCATTGCCACGGCAGAGGCCAGCTCTAATTTGGCTCGCTATGACGGGGTCAGATTCGGGTTCCGTGCCAAAGAGTCCCGAGATCTGGCAGAGATGTATCGGAGCACTCGGTCGCAAGGTTTTGGACCCGAAGTGAAACGACGTATCATGTTGGGAACGTATGCCCTGAGTGCGGGATATTACGAAGCGTATTATGGGAAAGCCCAAGCCGTTCGCACTTTGATTCAACGGGAATTTGATGCCGTGTTCCAGGAGGTCGATTTGTTGGTGAGTCCGGTTATGCCGACGCCAGCTTTTCAATTAGGAGAGCGATTGGACGATCCCTTACAGATGTATTTGTCCGACATCTATACGATTCCTGCAAGTTTGTCCGGGCTTCCCGCGATTTCTGTACCCTGTGGATTGAGTAAAATTGGACTTCCCATCGGATTACAATTGATGGGGCGTCCGTTCGAAGAAGCCATGGTCTTGCGTGCAGCTTATGCCTATGAACAAGCCACGGACTGGCGTATGAAACGACCCGTGATTCGGACATGAAAGGATAGCGAAGTATGGTGGATTTGGCAGCGATCATCATTGCCGTAGCCTTTGTGGTTTTGGTGGGCTATCTGGTTCCGATGATTCTTCAAGTGAAACGCACGGTCGGGCAATCAGAACGCTTGCTGATTCGTCTGAATCATGAATTGCCGGGGTTATTAAAGGACGTCAAGGGGACTAACGAAAACATTTTAGCTCTAACCGATCAAGCCAGGCTCGGCATGGATCGGGCCACCATTTTCTTGCATGCAGTTGGAGATGTGGGGGAAACCGTGAACCAGGTCCATCAGACGGTTCGCGGGAAGGGGGGTGCCCTTGCCGTGGGCGTTTCCAGTTTACTTGCCGGACTCAAAGCGGCAACCTCGACTGTGAGAAAACGTGTACATAAAGAACAAAAAGGAGGGCCATCCTATGGCAACTAATCATTCAGGGGCATCGGCAGGCTCGGTGGCGTTAGCGTTTTTAAGTGGAGCGCTCTTGGGAGCTGTGACGGCGATCA
>JAUIKP010000100.1 GCA_030430725.1 Nitrospiria bacterium | reverse complement strand
ACTTTGAAATCCATATCGCCCAAATGATCTTCCATTCCTAAAATATCTGAAAGAATCGCGACGCCACCCTTTTCTAAAATTAAACCCATCGCAATTCCTGCCACCGGCGTTTTAATGGGTACTCCCGCATCCATCATGGCTAATGCCCCGCCACAAATCGTCGCCATTGAAGAAGACCCGTTTGATTCCAAAATATCCGAGACAAGTCGAATGGTATAAGGGAACTCGTCCTTGGTGGGAAGCACGGCCGCTAACGCACGTTCGGCTAATTTGCCATGACCGACTTCACGCCGTCCCGGACCACGAAGCATTTTCGCCTCACCCACGCTAAAAGGCGGGAAATTGTAATGCAACATAAATGACCGGAAATACTCTCCTTCCAACGCATCAATCCGTTGCTCGTCATCTGAAGTGCCCAAGGTCACCACAGCCAATGCCTGAGTTTCCCCCCTCGTAAATAGCGCAGAGCCATGAGTCCTGGGAAGAACCCCTGCCTCAGAAGTTATGGGACGAATGTCGGATAGACCCCGGCCATCGGCTCTCTTCTTTTTTTCCAGGATCATTCTCCTGACCTCGGAATATTCCAAATCGGCAAACACTTTTTTAACCTTGGCCTTCCGGTCGGCATCCTCTCCGGCAACCGTTTCAATCGCTTCTTGAAGAATTTGGGCAAACCGATCCTGCCGTTCGGCTTTAGCCGCTATATACATGGCCTCACAAATGGGAGCGGCTGCAACCTGTCGTACGGCTTGCTCAAGTTCAGGGTCAATGGCTTCCACCTGCAATACCCGCTTGGCTTTACCCGCCTTCGCTTGGAATTCTTCAATTTTGGCGACGATATTCTTGATTTCACCATGAGCCAGTTCGATCGCATCAATCATCGTGTCTTCCGAAAGCCCATCCGCCCCAGCCTCGACCATCATCACGGCGTCCTTCGTTCCGGCTACCACGAGATTTAATTCGCTTTCCTCCTGTGCCTTCTTATCGGGATTGACCACAAACTGGCCGTTCACTCTTCCAATTCGTACCCCCGCTAATAACCCGGAACCGGGAATATCAGAAACGGCGAGCGCTGCCGACGCGGCCACAATGCCGATGACGTCCGAAGACATTGTCTGATCAATAGAGAGCACGGATACAATGATCTGGGTTTCATAAAAGTACCCTTCCGGCATTAATGGGCGAATCGGACGATCAATGAGTCGGCTGGTTAACACCTCTTTTTCGCTGGGAGCCCCTTCCCGTTTAAAAAATCCGCCAGGAATTTTCCCAGCGGCATAGGCTTTTTCTTGATAGTTCACGGTCAGAGGCAAGAAATCGGCGTCAGGCTTCAAGGTCTTTGAGGAAACCGCCGTGGCCAACACCACGGTATCGGCATAGGTCGCCAACACGGCACCATCCGCCTGCTTGGCCATTCGACCAGTCTCCAATCGAAGCGGGCGACCACCAACTTCCATTTCAACGAAATGAATCATGTTTCAACCTTTCTGATCCTTAAGTGGATATATTGATATGGAGCGTGAGGCTTCGCTTCGCATTGAGAACCGGGCATCTGTCTCCCATTTCTTGATTCTTCTGCTCACCCTAAAACCTGTATTCTGTCTTATTTTCGTATGCCCAGTGCAGCAATCACGGATTGGTACTTTTCCTCATCTCGACGCCGCAAATAATCTAATAACTTCCTTCGCTTACTCACTAACCGCAAAAGGCCACGTCGGGAATGATGGTCCTTTTTGTGTGTCTTGAAATGTTCGGTCAAGCTCATAATTCTATTCGTCAATACGGAAATCTGCACCTCAGATGAACCCGTGTCCTTGTCATGAATCCGATGCGATTCTATTGCGGCGGTTTTTGCTTCTTTCGTCAAGCCCATAACTTCTCCTCCAGTTCCTCAAGGTTACATGAATTCAGTAAAAATTCCTTCTAGAAATGTCGTCCAATCCCCACAAATCAAAACTATTTTTCATCCTAGGCCAACACCGTTTCAATCGCTAGTACGGCCCCCGCCCTGCCTGTCTGGAAAACCGGGCCTTTTCCCAAAGCCAGTAATTGCCCATCTTTCTGCTTCACCCTCACCATTTGTTCTCCCCGGGGTACAGCTTTTGGCTCCCAATAGGAGTTGACCACACGATCCCAGGAGATCGCATTCCCATGGAGTACCTTTCGAGCATCATCTCTATCGACCTCAACTGCGGGAAACTCCCCTAAAGCCTGGTCCAAACCCAAAAATGCCCCATCCCGTTGGGAGAATTCAAGCCCTCCAAGCAAAGATTCTATCTCAAGGGCCTGATCAACATGAATAGGCCCGACCCTTCGTCGTTGAAGCCATTTCAAATGGCCACCCACCTGTAATACGCTTCCAATATCGTCGCAAAGCGTTCGAACATAGGTACCCTTAGAGCAGACAACCCGAAATGCGACCTCAGGGACCTTCAATTCTTGGATTTCTAACTCATGGATCACCACGGTTTTTGCGGGTCGGTCAACCGTCTCGCCTCTCCTGGCTTTCTTATACAAGGGTTGACCCCCGATTTTCACAGCCGAGTACATGGGTGGCACTTGCTGAATTGACCCTTGAAAAGTCGCAAACACTGACCGGATACGATCTTCAGTCAGAGATTCCACCGGAGATTCTTCTAATACCCTACCCCACGCATCTTGCGTATCAGTCCGCTGGCCCAATCGAAGCACAGCGCCATATTCTTTTTCCCATCCCAACAGATACTGGGCAATTTTGGTTCCTTTCCCAATTAAGACCGGTAACACGCCTGTCGCATGGGGATCCAAGGTACCCGCATGCCCGACTTTTTGAATGCCCAAACCTGACCTGAGGCGTTGCACCACATCATGCGACGTCCATCCTTTAGGCTTATTAACATTCAAGACTCCATGAAAGGCCATCCCCTGTGCTGCCTTCCCGGTGTTAGAATGGTCGACAAAAGATGCCACTGTTGCCATTACCCCTCCATACTTTCCCTCTTGTTGAGGAGAGAGGAGGATGCCTCAGTGTCCGCGGAATCCCCAGATTCCTCATGAAGGGAATCCAGCAACTTTTCAATTCGATTCCCATACTCGGCACTCGTATCACGATAAAAAACGATTTCAGGTGTATAGCGCAGATTCAACCGTCGGCCCAATTCCGATCGAATAAACCCCACAGCGCTTTTTAGACCCGGACCCGTCACCTGATCAAAATGTGCTTGATCCAAAGCGGTCACATATATCCGAGCAATTTTGAGATCAGCCGTCATCTTCACACCTGTCACGGTCACGAATTGGATCCGTGGATCTTTCGTTTTTCTGGAAAGAATCTCCGCCACTTCCATCCGGATCTGATCAGCAACCCGCGTCGCCCGACTACTATTTGCTTTTGCCATGAGGTGAAAATAATGAAGACTTACAAGACTTCAATCTGAGATCGTAAAATCTCGAGGGAGGGATGAGATCGTATAAAGTTGAGGACGTGGTCTAAGACTTGATTGACCCTTCCCGTGTCATTCGCCACACATGCCACCCCCAGAATGGCTTTTTGCCAAAGGTCTTGTTCATCAATTTCAGCAACGGAAACATTAAATCGATTTCGCAACCGGGCAATCAAGCTTGAGAGAATCTGACGCTTCCCTTTCAACGATTGGACATCAGGGATATGGAGTTCGAGCGTGCACAACCCCACGATCATCCCCATTCAGGATTTCCTTATCCATTCAGCATTATAATTTTGTGGCCTCTTCTTCCAATACATAGGCCTCTAACACATCGCCGATTTTCAAATCATTAAAATTCTCAACTCCAATTCCGCATTCATAGCCCTGCTGAACTTCCCGTGCATCGTCCTTAAACCGCCTTAATGATCCAATTTTTCCTTCAAAGATCATCACCTGATCACGAACTACTCTCACTTTGGTATTCGAACGGGATATGAACCCATCATTCACATAACAGCCGGCAATGGTGCCGATTTTCGGAACGGAGAATAGTTTCCGAACCTCCGCATGCCCCATCACTCGCTCCTTGATCGTTGGAGCCAGGAGCCCCTCTGCAGCCGAACGAATATCATCAAGAATATTATAAATAATGGTGTACAACCGAATTTCCACGCCCTCACGTTCCGCAATAGCAGCCGCCTTCGAATCCGGACGAACATGAAATCCAATGATAATCGCCTTTGAGGCAGCCGCTAATAAGACATCCGTTTCGTTGATGCCTCCGACTCCACTATGAATGATTTTTAGCTTGACCGCGTCGGTAGAAATCTTCAGAAGTGCATCGCCTAAGGCCCCCACCGATCCTTGCACATCCCCCTTGATAAGCAGTGGCAATTCCTTGATTTCTCCCTCTTTAGAATCTGCATACAGCTCCTCAAGGGTCCTTCTGGAAGTGGATGCAAGACCTACATCTTTTTGCTTTTGCTGCCGGGCTTGGGCAATTTCCCTCGCAGCCCGCTCATCCTTCACCACAACCAACTGATCCCCGGCTTCAGGAACCCCCAATAAACCAATGACTTCAATCGGTATCGATGGTCCAGCTTCCTTTAAACGTTCGCCTTTGTCCGACGTTAAACCTCGCACTCGGCCGCTCACTGACCCTACGACAAACGCATCTCCGACTCGTAAGGTTCCGGCTTGAATCAACACCGTGGCAACAGGTCCGCGTCCCTTATCAAGTTTCGCTTCCAAAACAATCCCTCGAGCGGAACAAGTAGAGTCGCCTTTCAATTCCATAATTTCTGCCTGAAGTAACAACATGTCAAGCAATTGGTCTAACCCCTTGTTTTGCTTTGCCGAAACTTCAACAAAAATGGTCTGGCCTCCCCATGCTTCGGGTTGCAATCCATGCTCGGCTAAACTTTGCTTGACCCGATCAGGATTGGCCCCCGGTTTGTCCATTTTATTCACAGCCACAATAATCGGTACATTGGCCGCTTGCGCATGGTTAATGGCTTCAATGGTCTGAGGCATCGGCCCGTCGTCTGCAGCTACAACCAAGACCACAATATCCGTGACCTGAGCCCCACGAGCCCGCATGGCTGTAAAGGCTTCATGACCCGGAGTATCCAAGAACGTCACACCACGTTCACCGACTTTCACAAATGAAGCCCCAATGTGTTGAGTAATCCCTCCAGCCTCTTGATCGGTCACCTGGGTCTGCCGAATGGCATCTAACAACGAAGTTTTTCCATGATCAACATGTCCCATGACCGTTACCACAGGCGCCCGAGGCTCTAATTGTCCTTGCTCTCCTCCCTCAAGCACCTCATCCAAGAGGGCCTCTCCTCCCTTAGCAGCCACGGCTTCAACCACGAGGCCATAGCCCTCCGCAATAAGCACTCCAGCATCTAAATCCATGGGTTGATTGAGGGTTTTTGCAATATTTAAATCCATTAATTTCCGAATAATTTCCGTAGGTTTTTGACCGATCACTTCGGCAAAATCTTTCACGGATATCCCAGCAGTGACCTTCATAACTTTTTTCCGGGGTTTGGTGACTTCACCCACCGAAGGCTGTTGAACCTGACGGGTACGTTCTTCACGTCGCAACGTTGGTAATGGCCGAAGATCCTGCCAGACCGCAGCATCTTCAAATCGTGCGGCAAAGAGATCTTCGTCTTTGACACGCGCAACTTTTTTAATTTTTTTGCCTTTTTCCTCTAGTTGAACCTCTCGCGATGGAATCGCAGCCTTCTTGTCTGTCTTCCCTTCGCCTTTTCTCTCTTTTTCAGTAGATTTACTAGAGGGAGGGGATACAACACTTTTTTCTTCAGGAACCGGTGGAGGGATCACCACACCAGAAAGCCCTCCTGATTCAGGGGGCAATACATCAGGGACCTCCTGATGAGATTCTACGGGGGATACCCCAGGACTTTGAGTCAATACAGGACCCGTCTCCAATGGAGACTCTGACTCCTCCTGGACGACCGGTGCCCCTTCTCCCTCACCTTCCCCGGCTGGAGACAATTCGCCCATCTCTTCCAGAATTTCTTCTTCCGTTTTTTTCTTCTTAATCAGTATATGCTTTTTCCCGGCTTTTTTAGGCTCTTCGGCCACTGCCTCAGACCGATGCCTCCCGGAAGTCGACGTTTCTTTTTTCAGTAGACGCCCCCCCTCAGAGCTTTTCACACCAACATGCCCTGAAACGGATGAATCCCCAGGCTTGGGCGTTGTTTCAGGAGTTTTACCAAGAATAATATTCATCGCCCATTTGGCCACATTGTCTTCCACGGTATTGCTATGGGAACTAACCTGAATGCCAAGTCGTACCAATTCAGGAATAAGCAAACGGCTTTCCATCCCAATTTTTTTGGCTATCTCATGAACTCTCATGCACGTCCTTTACTATGAAGCCGTATCCGTACTTACGATCCCGAGGTCTGCCCTGACTCTGTTGGTAATACCGCTGGATTCTCCACGATTTCATCTTGTGAGGATTTTTCAATTTCCTTGGCGTTGTCCGTCGGCTCTTCCGTAATTTGAGCAGCCTCTTCAGCCAAAGCCGCTTTAATCTCCTGGTCTCGTTCAAGCTTTTGCTTTTCGTATTCTGTGGAGCTAATGATGTCAATCTTCCAACCTGTTAATTTTGCGGCCAATCGTACGTTTTGCCCATTCTTTCCGATGGCCAAAGAAAGCTGAGAATCGGCTACCACCACTAATGCCGATTTCTTTTGTTCGTCAATTCCGACTTTTTCAATGGAGGCAGGGTTCAAAGCTTCCCCGATAAAAACACGAGGATCATTAGTCCATGGAATGATATCTATTTTCTCGCCATGCAGTTCCCGAACAATGGCCTGGACACGTGACCCTTTTACGCCAACACACGCGCCAACCGGATCAACCGCCTTGTCCCGTGAGGCCACTGAAATTTTTGTCCGGTCGCCTGGCTCACGAACCACCCCTTTAATTTCGACAATTTTCTCTGTAATTTCAGGCACTTCCAGACCAAACAATTTCACCACGAATTGGGGATGAGCTCGTGAAAGAATAACTTGCACATCCTTTGGAGTTCGTCGAACCTCTAGCAGCAATGCCCTCACTCGATCTCCACGTCTGTGAGCTTCGCGTGGGATTTGCTCCTGAATGGGTAGAAGGGCCTCGGTTTTTCCAATGTCGACCAGGTAATTCCGACGCTCTTGGCCCAAAATTACCCCATGAACTAGCTCCCCCTCTTTTTTGGAGTATTCCCGTTCAACCGATTCCCATTCAGCCTCTCGAACTTTTTGACAAATGACCTGTTTGGCGGCCTGTGCAGCTATTCGCCCAAATTCTTCCAAATCAATGAGTGAGCCAATTTCGTCTCCCATTTCGGCTTCATCGTCAATTTTCCTGGCATCTTCCAATGAAATCTCTGTTTTAGAATCCAGCACGTTCTCGGCAATCGTCTTTTTCTTCACGATCGAAATTTCGCCGGTTTCCATATCAATGTCGACTTGAATATTTTCACCATGCCCAAATCGTTTCTTCGCGGCCGTGAGAAGCGCGGACTCCAAGGCCAAAATGACTTTAGCCTTATCGATTCCTTTTTCCCGACCGATTTGATCGATGACCAACATGAGTTCACTTTTCATATGTATTCCTCGCAAGGCACGATGAGCGGTTCAAACGGATATCGGCGGTTGGTGCGCATTTTCAGTAAAACGTTAGAACGAAACCTCTAATCTCGCTTTGGCAATTTCGTCCCAGGCCACAACGACTTCCTGAGGATTCTTGCTTTTGTCATCCACCAAATGAATCCCCATGTCTGTAACAGCAAGCAATTGCCCTAAGACAACTGATGGTTTGTTGATCGAGTTTTTCAAAGTGATTCGAAGTCGTTCGCCAACCACTCGTTCAAAATCTTTTGGATTTCGCAGCGGTCGATCTAGACCAGGCGAAGAAACTTCAAACCGATACCCAGCTTGCTCTGGGTGAAGAACTTCCCAGGTTCGACGCAGAGATTGATGGAATTGTTCACAATCTTCAATTCCAACTCCCCCCTTCTTATCAAGAGTTAATCGAACTAAAAGGTTGGCGGGTCTCCCGGTGCACTGAACCTCGAAAATATCTACTCCTAAGGCTCGAGCAATTGGCTCGCCTACTTGGCGAATCACTTGCTCAAGATTGTCAGCCGTAAAGGCCACCACAATTCCTCACTACCAGCGGCCACAAACCTAGACCAAAAAAAAGTGGGCTCACGCCCACTCTACTCGAAACTAACCTAGCACTTTCCATTTTTAAAGGCAAGAGCTACCTGATTCACCTTAACTTGGCATATTTTCTTTCACTCTTTAACAACCCGTGAAGTCTCAAACCATGGGCATAAGACAGGCCCCATGATAAGCTATTTTCTGAGTATCGTATTACTCATTTTCATGTGAAATCAACGAGAGAGGAGTTCAACCGATGCCTTGTATAGTTTCAGTGGCCTCCGGTAAGGGGGGAGTTGGAAAAAGCATGGTCGTCAGCAATCTTGGACTCCTCCTCGCCAAAAAGGGACTTCGCGTCACTCTGGTCGACATGGACATTGGGGGAGCTAATCTCCATGTCATGTTCGGGATGTTCCATCCCCCATCCACTCTCACAGATTTTTTGACAAATACTCTCACTAATATCAATGAGATCGCCCACCCAATTCCCAGCCTCTCTTCCCTGAAGCTCATTCCTGGTACCGGAGAGACCCTGATTACCGCAAACTTGCAACATGCCAAAAAAAAACGCCTTATTCGGCACTTACAGAAGCTGGATGCAGATATCATTCTAGTTGACGTCGGCGCGGGCACCAGTTATCACGCACTGGACTTTTTTCTCCTCGCAGACTTTTTTTTGGCTGTGGCCACTCCTGACCCGACCTCAGTTTTAGATCTCTATCGATTCATTAAACTTGCCGCCATTCGAAAAGTTCTTACAGCTTTTTTAGCCCGTGACCCAGTGGCGAACACCCTTCTGGACAAAGACTTCCATAGTGTCACAGCAGTTCTGGAAGCAGTTGGAAGAACGAACGAATCAGGTGTGGCAATTGCTCAAGAAGCTTTAAAAAAATTTCAACCCGCTCTCATCCTCAATCGCATGACTCCCAAATCCAGAATCAATACCCTGCACTTACAACATCTACTTAAGCAATATGTCGGAACCGACCTCTCTATCTTAGGAAATATCCCGGAAGACATTCACGTGCAACAATCCATCTTAAAATATCTTCCAGTGGTAGAATTAGTTCCCACTTCTCCAGCGACCATCGCACTGGACCAAATTGC
>JAUIKP010000099.1 GCA_030430725.1 Nitrospiria bacterium | reverse complement strand
GCTCCTTATACCCGCATTCCGCATTATGTCAGAGAATTTTACTTCCCGTTCGCTTCCTGATTTTCTCAATCAAGAATGGAACCCGGCATTGTGGAAAGGGACGATTGATGGGTCGATCCCGGATCGCAAAAGTGCAGGTAGGATAATTGCTGCAGGAATAAAATGTCGTGCCTTTTTTTGTGCGGTTTTGGACCAGGTCTTCCCTGCAATTTTTGACGGCGCATTTCACGCCTAGCTTTAAGGGTTTTGTGGTTTTACATTCAGGGTATTGAGAGCAGGCAAGGAAATTCTCAAGCCGGCCGCGTTTCCCGATCATTAGCGGGGTTTGAGTTTTTTGGCTGTACGCGCGGGTTTCTTGGTAGCCGATTTTTTTGCCGACGGTTTCTTAGTCTCGGCCTTCTTCGCGGGAAACTTTTTTCCGCTCGCGGTCTGGTCGTCACCGGTCTTGGGTTTACGGGCCTCAAATTCGAAGCCGACTTTCCTGTCATTCCCGCATTTCAGGTAAGCCTTGAACTTGCGACGGGTTCGTGATGAAACAAAACCGGTCAGCAAGTCGGTTCTGCCTTCGCTCAGCAACTTTCTGATCTGAGCGGGTTCGATTTCCTGTTGCAGGATGACTTTGCCCGTTCGAAAGTCGCAAGTCTTGTTTGGGCCGACCGCCTTTTCACAAGTATAATTCATTCCATGTTCATAAACCGATGACTGACACTTCGGGCAATTCCCCAGTGACTCTTGGCCGCGGAAATCAACCGGTTCACTGTTTTCATCGTCATCAGTTTGACCGAAGTCAAATTCAAGCTTGTGTTCATCGTTCAGTTTGAGGATTGCCGCAAACGGCCGACCAAGCCGACTGCGAAATCCCTGCAACGGACCAATCGTACGTTTGGCGATCAGAACTTCTGCTTCGGGTACTTCCAATTGACGGCTGCCAGGAATTTTCGTAATTGAAAAATCGCATTGTGTGCAGGAGAACCGTTTGTAGTTTTCTTTGACCAGGCCGCCGCATTTGGGACAGGGTGACTGCAATGTTGAGTAATTGCCTGGAACGGTCGTTGCGCCATAGTTTTTGGCCCTCGCAACAATTTGTTCAACTATCTTGCTGATTTGTTCCATGAACGCTTCGCGGTCCAACTGACCTCGTTCTATCTGCGAAAGTTTGCTTTCCCATTCGCCGGTCAGCTCCGGCATCGTGAGTTCGGTCACCCCCAGGCCGCGCAATAGGGTCAACAGTTGAAAGGCCTTGGTGGTGGGTATCAGTGACTTGTCTTTGCGCAATAGGTAGTTCTCGCTAATTAAGCCTTCGATGATCGCTGCGCGGGTTGCCGGTGTGCCCAGACCTTTTCCAGACATGGCTTCGCGCAAGTCATCATCCTCAATCAGCTTGCCGGCGCCTTCCATCGCAGAAAGCAGTGTGGCTTCGGTATATCTGGCCGGTGGTTTGGTCGCCATGTCGCGAATTTCAATATCGCAAACCGTGGCTTTTTCATTCTCCCCAACCGCTACGAGCGTGCCCTCACCAGCAATGGCTTCACGGCCGTAAATGGTTAACCAACCCGGCTTGACCATTACCTTGCCTTCGGTCTTGAAGTGGTGCCTGTCAATCTGGGAAATACGGGTTGTGTTTCGAAACTCTGCAGGTGGGAAAAAAACCGCCATGAATCGACGCACGACCAGGTCGTATATCTTGGCTTCGGCTTCGTTGAGGTTCTTGGGTGCCTGCAAGGTGGGAATAATGGCGAAGTGATCAGAAATTTTCGCGTCATTGAAAATTCGTTTGTTCGGTTGGACCCAGTCATTGCTCAGAATTTTCGCCGCATGCGGCCCAATCGGATTGCCGCCGCTGCCGCCGGTCATGGCTGACAAACGCTCACTTGCCTCATCATGCAGAATGCCCAGGGTATCTTTCACGGTAGAGACATAGTCTTCCGGCAGAGCGCGCGAATCGGTTCTTGGATACGTCAATACTTTGTGGCGTTCATAGAGCGCTTGCGCCAGCGATAATGTTGTCTTGGCCGAAAAGCCAAACCGGGCGTTGCCTTCACGTTGCAGACTCGTCAGATCAAACAGCATCGGTGCGCTTTGCGTCGTCGGCTTGGTTTCTTCAGTGACCACCGCCTGCTGACTCTGGCAGGCCTGCCTGATTGCTTCAGCCTGATTGCGTTCCCAAAGTCTTTCTGCGCGCCGTTCTGCATCTTCCTCATTCTTTCTGAAGTCCGTATCAAACCAGCGCCCTGAATACTGTCCGGCCTCGACATCAAACTGAGCATGCACTTCAAAGTAGGGCCGCGAGACGAATTGCTTGATCTGTTCCTCACGCTCCACGACGATGGTCAGAGTGGGTGTTTGAACCCGACCAACGGTGGTGAGGTAAAAACCCCCGTCTTGCGAGTTGAACGCCGTCATAGCCCGGGTGCCGTTAATGCCAACCAGCCAGTCTGCTTCTGCTCGGCAGCGGGCGGAATCAGCGAGCGGCTTCATTTGTTCATCATCGCGCAGCTCCTCAAATGCTTCGCGAATAGCCTTGGGCGTCATAGACTGCAGCCAAAGCCGGCTTGTCGGTTGCTTGGCCTTAGTGTGCTGGACAATCAGTCTGAAGATCAGCTCCCCTTCGCGCCCGGCGTCACAGGCGTTGATAATTCGGTCGATATCTTTGCGGCTGATCAGCTTGGCGAGCAACTTGAGCCGGTCCTCGGTGCGGGCGATTGGGTTCAGGTCAAAGTGATCGGGAATGACCGGCAGGTTGGCAAAAGACCACTTGCCACGTTTGACCTCTACGTCGTCAGGCGCCTTGATTTCAAGTAGGTGCCCAACGGCTGAAGTGACAACATAGTCGTCACCTTCAAAATAATCTTTCTCGCGTTTCAGTCCGCCAAGCGAATGCGCGATGTCGGCTGCAACAGAGGGCTTCTCGGCAATTATTAGCGATTTACTCATTAGCAAGCACTACCGGGGAAGGCTCCTTTGGTATCTTTGATGTAAGGGAAACCGATACTCACGCGTGCAAAATCCACGACAAACTCAGGGCGAAAATGGCGTCACCACAATCCACCTGCTGCGATGGGACTGGTTTTTTCGCCTGCTCATCATAATGATGGCGTAGGGTAGAGGCAAGTTAGGCTGGGTGTTCAACTTATTTTCCCAGCAGACGCAGCCGTTCCAACCAGTCGCCAAGGCCAGTCTGCCGACGGTTTTGTCGTAAATTATTTTATTGAAGCCAATAAGGGGTTTTAGCTCCGTGTCTGACAGATGAAAATGGCTATCTATACTGGTTTTTTCAACTCGGTCCAACATGAAAATCCGTGGCGAATCTTACAAATCTATCTTTTGCGACAGAATCTCCAAGTGGTATTCGAGGTCAATGCCCAGTTTGCTCTTCGGGACGCCTTGAAGATGACCTACAGATGCCAAGGCTTGGTCATTGGGTCCAAAATATTTGGACAGGGTTTCGGCTTTGTTAGGCGATTCGACGATGACGAGTGATTTAGGCATGGACCGTGATGAAAATCATGAATTGTTTACGAGTAAAATTTTCCTGAGGGAAAAAGCATGAGGATGTACTATCCGATGCACCTCCGGAGATACTGTAGGCCCGGTATCTGCTTTATAAGCCCTTTGATCTCCAAAGACAAGAGAATGCTCATGACTTCAGATGGAGCATAGGAGCATTGATTGATTAAATCGTCCAGGGAAACAGGTTCCAGTGAAAGACAATCAAATAGATGTTGTTCCTCTGCCCCTAGTGAAGGCGCCGAAGATTGAGGCTGAAGCTCGCCTGTTTGTTTCTCGAGTTGCTTCCGGAAGGAGGTTTCTAACATAGGAAGAATTTCTTCCACAACATCTAAAGAGTTTTCGACTAATTTCGCTCCCTCTTTAATAAGGCGGTGAGGGCCACGAGTCAACGTATTGGTCACACTTCCCGGTATGGCAAAAACTTCACGGTTTTGCTCTAAGGCCATCCGGGCGGTAATGAGGGATCCACTGCGCGAGGTGGCCTCTGCGACGATCACACCAAGCGAGAGTCCACTAATGATCCGATTACGTTGAGGAAAATGGTAAGAATGCGGAGGGGTTCCCATAGGAAATTCAGAGAGAATGGCTCCCTGCTGTTCAATGCGTTGTCGTAGAGGACCGTGCTCAGGCGGATAGGTGCGGTCAATGCCGCATCCAAGAATCGCCAGGGTTCTCCCAGATGTAGCCAGCGCGCCTTCGTGGGCGGCAGCATCAATGCCTCTGGCCAGGCCACTTACAATCGTAAAGCCCAGTGCAGCTAAATCGCCGCTTAGTTGTCGCGTGAATGTACGACCAATGTGCGAGCCTTTTCTTGAACCGACTATGGCAAGGGCCTGCTGATCGCGGTCTTGGAGCTGTCCTGTATACCAGAGTACCGGAGGAGGATCGGTAATGGTTTTTAATCGGGGCGGATAGTGAACGTCTGCGAGTGTCAGGATGGAGTATCGCCCATCCTGTACGGCCTGCAATTCTCTGGCAATGTGATCTTGTGCCTCAGCAGAGATGGGTTGATGTAGGGCTCTGGCCAATGAAGGAGAAATGTCACCCATTGATACGAGTGTGTGAGCGTTCAAGGAACGAATGGCTTCTGGTGAGCCGAACCGGTTGATAAGTCTGGTATACGTAACAGGACCAAGTCCTTTGACTGCCAGAAGTTCCAACCAGCCTTGCAGGGGTGAGGTCATCCAGATCCTTTGTCAGGATGGCGAATACGGGTCTGCAGGTCACCGTGAAATGGTTTGCCTGCATGACTCTTCACACAGAGACTGCTCCAGTTTGAACTCCGGAAAATGAAGAGTTCCTGATTTTTCCAGAGTTGGAGGGGAGATCTTGGTCCCCATTCCTTTCGGTTCCTGGAGACACGAGTTACGGATAATGAGTCAGGATTGTGGATGGCATCGTTCATAATTCAATACGTTTTCGCGTGGTTAGGATGCGGTCCGAGATTCGGCGCGTGAGGTCAATTTTCCCACGACGACGATGTCATATTGCTCAAGGTGGAGTAATGGATCTGCCTCAAATAATATTGGTTGTTGAAATTCCTGTTCGAGTTGTTCAATGCTGCTGTGTTCGGTTTCGAAAATGAGCTCAATAACTTTGGGGTTGGCACCGACCACAATTTGTTGTGGTTGTCCACGGGTCATTCCGATGCGCCGGATATCCCGAAAGATTTCATACGCCACCGTCATGGTGGATTTGGTGTACCCTCTCCCTTCACAATCACCACAAATTTCAGACAGTGTCCGTAACAGATCTTCGCGGACACGTTCACGGGAAATCTCGATGAGCCCAAGATCGGAAATGCGGGAGATACGTGTTTGAGCCTTATCGCCAGCGAGGGCGTCGAGGGTGGCCTGATACACCTTTTCACGGTTCCGTTCCCGTTCCATGTCAATGAAATCAATGATGATAATGCCCCCTATGCCTCGTAATTTAATCTGATAGCCAATTTCTTTGGCGGCTTCCAGATTGGTTTTGAGAATCGTTTCCTCCTGGTCGCGTTTTCCCACAAACCGCCCCGTATTGACGTCCACCACCGTCATGGCCTCTGTGTGATCAATGACAATGTGCCCTCCGGACTTAAGCCAGACTTTCCGACTCAGGGCTCTCGTAATTTCCAATTCGATTCCCAGGTGATCGAATAACCCGTCCTGCTTCTTGTCATAGAAATGAACCCGAGCCGCTTGTTCCGGAAGATAACGACGGACAAAATCTTTCACTTCCTCAAAATCCGCTTTGGCATCAATTAATAATCGATCGACTTTTTTGGTGAACAAGTCTCGCACCACCCGGAGGGGGAGGGACAGATCTGTATGCAAGAGGGATGGAGCCGGTTGGCTGTTGGCCGCTTCGAGCGTGTCTTCCCATAACGCGCTCAAGAACTTGACGTCTGTTTGCAGGTCGTCTTCCGGCACGCCTTCGCACACGGTCCTGACAATGTATCCGTACTCGGGTTTTCGGATGCGCCGCATAAGATCCTTCAGTCGATAACGCTCTTCGTCGTTTGTAATTCTTCGCGATACGCCAATATGGTCGACATTGGGCATAAGTACTAAAAATCGCCCTGGGAGGGAGACGTACGTGGTAATCCGTGGGCCCTTGGTCCCGATGGGGCCTTTGGATATTTGGACAAGTAGTTCTTGCCCTTCTGTCAGCAAGTTTTCGATGGGACGTGCGGTTTGGCGCCGAGGGCGTGGCACCTCCTGACTGCGTTCATCCTCTTCACTGTCCACAAGAGTATCTCCGGGTTCCGTTCCAACCGAAAGGTCGGATACGTGGATGAACGCGGCCCGATCCAGCCCAATATCGACAAAGGCCGCTTGCATGCCTGGCAGAACTTTAATGACCTTACCTTTGTAAATATCCCCCACAAAATCTTTTTTTCTTGGACGGTCGACATACAATTCCGTCACGACACGATTGTCGAGCACGGCAACCCGTGTTTCTTCACGAGTGACACTAATCGCGATTTCTACTCCCATAGTGATCTCCCTACCTTTTCAGAAGGGACTCGAAGCTATCCTTACTCGACATTCTTGATAAAGAAGTGTCGGTGATGTGGCTGAGCCAGTTTGTTGGATCGGCCTGTCAAAATCTGAAATAGCTTGGTGCCCCTTCTGTCAATAATTGTAAATGAATATTGTTTTGAAACCATTTGAAGGTGGTTTTGTGTGTCCACTTTCTTGTTCCGCAAGTGATGTGAAAAAATCTACGCCTTCGGGGTCTTTCTGAATCGAATTCTCCGTTGGGTTCCTCTCTGGGGGTTAACCTGGCCAACGCTATCAAAATTCAGGCACAAGGTACATGATACCTAGAGGAGTGACAGGCGTCTCCGTTTTACGTTGAGCAAAAGTCCCAGAGCTGTGAGATTGACCACCATGGCGCTGCCTCCATAGCTCATGAGAGGAAGAGGAATGCCCACAACGGGGGCCAATCCGGATGTCATGGCAATATTGACGACAACTCCAAAGGCTAGCATGGTAACCACTCCGACAGCCAAGAGAGCCCCAACGATGTCTTTGGCTTTCAACGCGATTTCTAAACCCATCAAAAATAAAAGAATATAGAAGGAAAGCAAGACCATTGATCCCATAAAGCCCCATTCCTCTGCGAAAACCGCAAACACAAAATCGGTGTGGCCCTCAGGAAGGAATTTAAATTGGGTTTGCGTTCCCCCATATAATCCCTTTCCCAGTAATTGGCCTGATCCGATGGCGATGCGTGATTGAAGCCCATGATAACCTTTGCCTCCCGGATCAGAGTTGGGATCGACAAAGCTGAGAATCCGATCTTGTTGGTACTCGTGAAGGGAGCCCCAGACCCCGCCCCAGGCGAAGGGGAACAACATCAGTGCTGCCAAAATCACAAATCCAAAGGCTTTGGATTTCATTCCCACCGTGAGAATCACGACAAGAAAAATTGCTAGAAAGCCCAGGCTGCTTCCCAAGTCAGGTTGCTTCAGGATGAGTAAAAATCCTGGAAGGACGATCAGTCCGGGTATGATCAATCGACGTACCCAGCCTTTTCGGGTGGTTGCCCCATAGTAGGAAGCCAGCACGAGCAGCAAAGGAATCTTAATGAACTCTGAGGGTTGCACGGCAAAAGGGCCAAGAGGAATCCATCGTTGAGAGCCCCGACTTGTTTTTCCTGCGACTAACACGATGATGAGTAAGATCAGTCCGATCCCATAGAGCAGATATGAAAGACGGGCGAGCTTGTGATAGTCAATCCCTACCGCGACCAGAAAGGCTAAGGAACCGACGACCATCCATGTGGCTTGCTTGAGATAAATAGGGAATCCGGTCGTTGTCTGAGGGTTGGTCACGCTATAAATTGATAGGATGCCCATAGAGATAATTGCCATAATGACACCCAGGAAACACCAATCGAAGGTATCCAGTCCCCGGCGATTCACATTGTCGTTCATTAATGACATGAGAGGTGTGGTTCTCCATCCTTAATGGAGGGTTTTCCTGATCAAGAAGAAGGCTCTTGGATGGTCTCAAAACCCATATAGGCTTCGATGAGTGTCTTGGCCAAGGGAGCGGACGCTGAGCCTCCATGCCCCATGTGTTCAACTAATACCGCCACGGCAATCTTTGGGTCTTCTACGGGAGCAAAGGCCACAAACCAGGCGTGATCTCGAAATTCTTTTTGAGGTTCCTTATTCTTTTCCTTGTCCCCATCCGGTTTCAGGGCAACAACTTGAGCGGTTCCAGTCTTGCCTGCAATGCTCACGAATTTTGATTGTGCTAGTTTGGCTGTCCCCTTCGTGACGACTGCCGTCAATCCTTCTTTGATATGGGCAAATGTTTGGGGAGAGATGGCCAATTGTCGGATGGGTGGCTCAGGATTTTCTTTGAGTGTGCCGGTTTGCCGAAGTCGAGAGGCTTTGAGCAACCGGGGTTGGACCACCCGTCCATTGGTTGCGACGATGGACGCCACTTTTGCCATCTGAATGGGAGTCACTGTTAAAAATCCTTGTCCAATAGAAATGGAAATGGTTTCACCTGGGTACCATGGTTCCCGTTTGACCCTTTTTTTCCATTCCGAAGACGGGACAAGGCCCGACCGTTCAGAAGGGAGTGCAATGCCGGTTTTTTCCCCTAATCCGAATTGACGAGCATAGGTGGCGATGGGATCAATGCCTAATTGATTGCCGGCTTTATAAAAGTAGACATCGCACGATTCCGCGATAGCTTTGTTTAAGTCGACCTGACCGTGGCCTCCCGCTTTCCAATCACGAAAGACCCTTCTTCCAAAGGGGAAGGTTCCATGGCAGGGTATCATTTCCTGTGCGCTGAGGGTTTGAGTTTCCAAGAGAGTCGCGGCCATAATGATTTTAAATACCGACCCCGGAGGGTATTGGCCTTGAATGGCACGATTGGTAAGAGGGTGGCGTGTATCTTTCAGAAATTGTTGCCAGTCCTTGGTACTAATCCCTCCTGAAACATCATTGGGATTGAACCCGGGTTTACTCGCCAGAGCCAGAACGTCGCCATTCCAGGGATCCAGGGCAACAATGGCCCCGGCTTCCTGCCCCAGAAGATCCTCTGCGAGGCGTTGAAGTCGAATGTCGAGAGTCAGGTATAAGTCATCCCCGGCCAAGGGACGTCGAACTGAGAGAGACCGTTTGGGATATCCCAATGCATCGACTTCAATCACTTCCTCTCCGGTTTCTCCAAGAAGATATTCATCAAATGTCCGCTCCACTCCATTT
>JAUIKP010000098.1 GCA_030430725.1 Nitrospiria bacterium | reverse complement strand
CGCCTAAGTTTCCGGCTTTCTGATCTCGAATTCAAAACCGGAGGTTGGCATATCGATTTGCCAGGCTTCGAGTACTTCAGGGTGAAACTCTCCGATATACCCTATCGCATCCCCGTCACAACAGATACGGCCAACTCGTCCCTCTAAAAATGAGGGATGAGTGACTGGCTCTAGTTCGTAGGTCCACGCCATGTAATACATCAATAAATCCAGGTAGCTATGAATTTCTGAAAAATTTGCTCCCGAATTTGCACTGATGGCGGCAATGGACAGTGTCGTACGAGAGCCCACATCGGTATCCAAATCCAATTGAGCCGTTTCTCCCACCTCAAAAAGTAGATGGGGGTAAAAGGCACGGGGGGATAGGGCTTCCACCCGAAGCAGGCACGGTAAAATGGAAGGTCTTAGGCAGGCATAGTTTTGGGACATGACGTTGTCCACTTCTACCAGTCGAGCATATTCGGTGTCAGTAAGCCGCATTCTGTCCACCAGCTCCTGATGGGAAGCCATGATATTGGAAAAAATTTCCTGAAATCCAAATCCGACCAGAAGATCACGCATGCGATCGCTGGTTTGCTCTTCCAAGGAGAGACTTCCAACGGTGAAGGTCTGTGGCATGATGGGAGAAAACGATTCATAGCCTCGGGTAATGGCCACATCTTCCGCGACATCCATCACATGCATGAAATCGTTTCGAAAAGCGGGTAAGGTGACGGATACGGTCTGCCTGGTCGCTTTTACCTGGTATCCATAAGAGGCAAGGGCCTCTTGAATAGCCTCGGAACCGAGTGGCATTCCCAAGGCCTGTTCAATAGCTCCCATGGAAATCCGTTGCGATTGATTCATGTCCAGCGGGGTTTTAACGGTAGTGCCGAATTCCGTTTTGTAGGGATAGTTAATATCCAGTGATTCGATGGTAGCCCCACGATCCGCTAAATTGCAGGCAAAAATATTTAAGGCCAACACAATCATACTCAAATCAGTTCCCGTGACTTCCACAAGTAAGTCCGTGTCTCCTAGCTGCACTTCACCAAGCTCCCGACTGTTGATAATGGGTGGGAAGGACAACACCTGTCCATCCGAATCCCAAAGAAGGGGCAACCGTTCGCATCCAGCGAGAATTGATCCATATTCCAGACCCTTGGGATGGACGGTCAGGATTTCCTGGGGCGTCATTTTTTCCTCAAATCCCAATGGTGTAAATCGAATCTCATCCGGTTTCACGAGGCCATATGTGACCGGAAAGGCAATCGCGGAGGCACGATAAAGGCCTATGGATACAGTTTCACGTTTTCGTCCAAAAGCGTCGGCTAATTTCTCCTGAGTTTGAATACACTGGTTGAGGCCGTCCGGGGTCATCGCATATCCTAAGGAGACGCAAGCTGCGACATAGGGTCGAACGGCTTCCATGCCCTGGGCCACTTGAATCCGCCGTTTCGCGCCCCTCTTTTCCGAAAAAAAGGAGTAAGGGGGCATTCCTTTTTTCAGTACCGATCGCACTTGTCTGGCAATTCCTTCCACACACCATAAATCGGGCCGATTGGTATCCTGAAGTTCCACGCGGATTTCACCGGTTTCCTGGGAGACGTCTTTAACCTCCCCTTTCACATAGGGCATCCATTGTTCAATGTCGGATATGGAGGCATCACGACCGACAAGTCGACAGAAATCTTCTTGGAAAATGGAAATGGTTGGCATGGGGCGTAGCTAAAAATGACGGCGCATATTGCGAACCGCTTCTAGATCGGAAGTGAATAAATCGCGAATATCTTGTATCCCAAGGGCTATCATGGCCATTCGATCCAACCCGAGTCCCCAGGCAATAACCGGAACGGTCACCCCTAAGGGTATGGTGACTTCAGAGCGGAAAAGGCCGGCGCCCCCCAGTTCCATCCATCCAAGTTTGGGATGACGGACATGCAATTCCACCGAGGGCTCCGTAAACGGGAAATACGCGGGAAAGAATCGAATTTCCTTGGCTTGTGCCATTTCCGTGGCGAACAATTGTAGGAGTCCCAAGAGTGTTCGAAAGTTGATATCAGAGCCAAGCACAATCCCTTCCACCTGAAAAAAGTCTGTGGCATGCGTGGCATCGACATTGTCATAACGAAAACACCGGGCTATAGAAAAAAATTTACCGGGAACTGGGGGATTGCGTGCCAAGGTCCGGGCGGAAACGGCGGTGCCTTGGCTGCGGAGGACTAAGCGCTTCGCCCGCTCAGGGTCATACTCGTATTTCCACCCTTTGGATCCGCTCGTTCCCCCATCTCGGTGGACTTGGCCTACCTGGCTGAGAAATGGCTCCTGAATTTTCTTAGCCATCTGGGGATTTTTGACAAAATACACATCATGGATGGCACGGGCAGGATGGAATTGAGGCATGAAAAGCGCGTCCATATCCCAAAATTCCGTCTCAATGAGTTCGCCACGCATTTCCTGAAACCCCATGCTTGTGAGCTTGTACTTCACGGTATCCAGAAATTCCCGATAGGAATGCCGTCTGCCGACCGCCAGGCGAGGAGGGCGAAGGTTGATGGAGTATTTGCGAAAGGATACGTGACGCCAGGATCCGTCTTTTAAGAGTTCCGGGGTTAATTGAGAAATTTCTTGGGCGGACCCTTCCCGTAAATGAGGTAGGAGATTTCGGCCCTCATCTGTCAGGACGTAGGTCCGTTCGGTATGATCGTCGATGCGAAAGGGTTCTTGCGTATTGCCGCGTTTGATGGCGTATTGGCGGAGCAATGCCTGGTGATCAGATGAAAACGAATCCAGGGGTCGTGCACCTTCCTGAACCTGATTAAGCAGGCTTCGCAAGTCCCTGGCAGTGCCACTGTCCTTGCTGGTTATTTCCAGCACCCCCCCTGGACCCATCTGAAGGACGCCTTCTTTCTTAAGAATTCCAATCGCCCGGCTTAGCTCGGAGGGTTGGAATTGTCCCGTGCCTTGAAGGTCCTTCACGGTAGGTGATGAGTCTTCACGAGCGGCACTCTTCACCGTCTGAAGAATCCACTCAAGTGGAGAAGAGTCCGGCTGATGGTATTGGGCACCCACCGTGGTGAGAGAGACATAGGTCGTCGTGGTTTCGGACAACATGCTCACCAGCTGTTTCGTAAGCAGCCACCCGACGGCCATACTGACCTGCGAGGGGGCTAGCATCGTGTGGTTGGCAAGTTCAAGGTCTGAAAGTGGCTGAGGGCCTTTCCCCAGTTCACGTAGGACCTGAATTTCGAGAGGATGAAGGCTGTCGGTAGTATTGGGGGAATTCATGGGCCCGATTAGACAATCACGGTCTGAGCCGCCGTTCGCATCTGCCGAATGGTTTCAGGAATATTCTTGCTGCCAAAAATGGCGGAACCGGCAACCAGAACATTCGCACCGGCCTGAATCACCGAAGCCGCGTTGGTCAGGTTGACTCCTCCATCCACTTCCAAATGTGCCGAACTGCGCGAATTATTTATCATGGTCCGGATCCGCCGGATCTTATCCAGGCTGGAAGAGATGAATTGTTGGCCTCCAAAGCCGGGATTCACAGACATCACCAGGACTAAATCCACGTCACCAAGAATTTCCTCGACGCTAGTAACGGACGTTGCCGGATTCAAGGACACTCCGGCTTTGACTTGTCGTTCCTTAATAGACTGTACCGTGCGGTGTAAATGTGGGCAGGCTTCGACATGCACGGTTAACAGGTCGGCTCCGGCATCCACGAATTCAGGGATAAACTCATCCGGGTTGGTCATCATCAGATGAACATCTAATGGCAAGGAGGTTACCTTGCGAAGCGCTTCAACCATTGGGGGACCAACCGTCAAATTTGGAACGAAGTGGCCATCCATCACATCCACATGGATCCAATCCGCACCGGCTGCCTCAACCATCTGGACGGCTTCTGCAAGCCGGGCAAAGTCAGCAGATAGAATTGAAGGAGAGATTAAAGGTGTGACTGGCATTGTTATTCAGATTTTTTTAACCGGCACGCAAAAAATCCGTCCATGTTCAACGTCTGAAAGGCCGTACACAAATGCCCCAGTTCATTGATGAGTGATTGCCCGGCAGTTGGCACCCAGGGAGTGACGGATTCCTGATAAAACTCAGGATGTTCCTGACAAAATCCGGAGATAATCTCTGTAGTCTCCTCCGGTTCGACTGAGCAGGCACTATAGACCAAGATTCCCCCTGGTCTCAAGAGGTCAGAGACCCGATCCAGAATCCCACGTTGAAGAACCATGGCATGTTGGATGGTCGATAACGATTTTATGAATTTTCCTTCTGGGTGACGACGAAGAATACCCAGAGCCGAACAGGGGGCATCAAGCAGAATGCGGTCAAATGATTGGGCCAGCATGGCTGGAATCTTGGGGCGGAGCGTTGAGACATGGTTTGTCCCGTCGTGTCCGGATGTTGCAGTCAGATCATGGTAAATAGGCAGAACATTGGAGATTCCCAGCCTGGCACAATTTGAAATGAGCCGATCTAACCGTCCCTGATGACGATCAAGAGCCACGATGGTTCCTTGATTTTTCATCAGTTGAGCCAGGTGCGTGGTTTTTCCTCCAGGAGCCGCACAGGCATCAAGAATCCGTTCGCCGGGCTGAGGATCAAGGAGCAAGGGAATGAGTTGGGCGGCTTCATCCTCCACGTAACACCACCCCTCTTGCAAAGCGGACAGTGCTCCGGGACTACCACATTTGTTCAAAATCAAACCGACGGGACTCACGGTGGTTTCCTGTGCAAGTATTTCTTCCGATTGGAGGCGGGTAAGCAATTGGGAACGGGAACACTGAAGAGTATTCGTTCGAATTGTTAAAGGCGGAATGCCAATAGACTGTTGGCACAGGTGTTCGGTTTGTGTGAGTCCGAAGGATTGTCGCCAGCGCTCAACCAACCAGGGCGGACACGCATATTGAATGGAGAGGGTTTGGGTGGCATCGATTGCCGGATCGGGCAGGGGTGGAACAGGGTGCCGCAGTAGATTGCGTAATACGGCATTCACGAAACCGGACCAATTGTGGCCGGGCTGTTTCCGGATCAGCTGAACGGCTTCATTTACTGCGGCGGAAGCTGGAATACGATCGAGATAGAGTAATTGATAGGCAGCGACCCGTAGTGTTGTGGCGACCGTCAGCGGCAGTCGGGTCATGGGCTTACGGGAGACCTGATCTAATCTCCAATCCAGGGTGAGGTAATGCCGTAACACTCCATAAAACAACTCAAACGCCAGGTGCCGGTCACGTTCGGTGACCACGAGATTTTTCGTGATATGATCGAACACGTCATCGCTGAAAGTCCGGGTGCGTTCAATGGTCTGCAAGGCAACGGCAGCGATTTTCCTCGCAGTCCAGGCGGGACCAGTTGAAGAAACCGGTGGTTTGACGGAGGATGTCGGTTGTCGCGCTCCCATCTTCACGCTTTGCCAATCATGGGGAGTGTGTGGCCAACTTGGCAGCCATTTCAATGGCCTCGACTAGACTCGTGGGATCAGCCTTACCTTGCCCGGCAATGTCATAGGCCGTGCCGTGGTCAACAGACGTGCGAATGATCGGCAGACCTACCGTGATGTTCACGCAATGGCCGAAGGCCACCGTTTTAAGCGGAATCAATCCCTGGTCATGATATAAGGCAACAATGCCGTCAAATGATCCTCGTACCGCCTTGCCGAACAAGGTATCCGCGGGATGAGGACCCGTGCAGACAATGCCCTGCTTGTTGGCTTGCCGAATGACGGGTCGAATGAGACGGCCTTCCTCGTCGCCAAACAGCCCATTTTCGCCGGCATGGGGGTTGAGGCCCGCCACGCCGATGCACGGTTTCTGAATATGGAACAAGCGGGTGAGTCCCTGATGAGCTAATCGAATGGCCCGGAGAATTGTGGCGGAGGTCAACACGTTCGGGACATCACGGAGAGCCAGGTGGGTGGTCGCAAATAATATTTTCAAGGGACCCCCGACTATCATCATCCCCGACTCTTTTGCCTTCGTCAGGCTCGCTAACATTTCTGTATGTCCCGGGTATGTGTGCCCTGCTAAATGAATCGCATGTTTATTAATGGGGGCCGTGACGATGCCCTGCACGCAACCGGCCTGGGCTAACCGGACGGCTGTTTGAATGCAGGTGACTGCCATATCCCCGGACCGTGCCGTGACACGCCCAAGCCTGACCGGACGGATTGATCCGGAAAAGGGATCCAAGACCGGGAGGGAGCCCCGGCGGAACATTCGGGAATCGGAGGAAGATTCGTGCCCGCTCACCGGCACAAGAACAAGTGAGGCCTCCAAGGATTGCGCGGTGTATTCCAGGAGGGTCCGGCTACCAATGACCAGGGGGCGACAGACCCGCCAGATTTGCGGCAACTGGAGAGCCTTCACAATAATTTCCGGTCCGATCCCGGCAGGATCGCCCATAGTAATCGCCAGAAGCGGTTTGGTCGGTTGGGTGATGGCCATGCAAGGGTTACTTGGGTCCTGAGAATTTGGCAGGAGAAGTTTTTCGCGTGGATGGGGCTTTCGAGCTGACATACGTCCGGCGTGCGAGGTCGATGATCGTTTGAACAGGTTGGTTGGTGCGCTCAGCCACCGTCACACAATCCCGATACTCGGGAGTGACCTTAGAACGGCCTTGACCAAGACCGGCAATCTTCATGCGGACAGACCCCCCCAACAGTTTAATTGTTTGGAAGGAGCGAGGCAGAATGGCTCGGTCCATTTCCTGTATGCGTATGCCCAGCGTCGATGTTTCGGAAAATAGTAGGGCCTGCAGGGTCTGAAGATTTTGTGAGTACGCGATGACTGTCACGATCGTGCCGGGCCGACTCCGTTTCATGATGGTTGGGGTCAAGGTGACATCAAGGGCTCCTGCCTCGAACAGGCGCTCCATGATCAACTCATACAATTGCGGATTCATATCATCAATGTTCGTCTCAAGCTGGAAAACACGTTCGGTGTGGTTTAAAGGCTCAGAATCGTGACTACCCACAAATAAACGTAACACATTGGGCCAGCCATGAGGATCGGCCGTGCCCGCGCCATACCCCACTGTTTGTGGTGTTAAGGGTGGGAGCGGTTTACAATCTTGGGAGAGAGTTTTAATCAAGGCGATCCCGGTCGGGGTCGTAAATTCAATGGCCGGGCCATTGGAGAGAACGGGAATGCCCTTGGCCATGTGCGCCACTGCCGGTCCCGGCACCGGAAGCAGCCCATGCGCTGTGGAAATAGTACCGGCTCCCAGATTGATAGGGGAAAAAGACACCGCTGTGATATTCAGATGCGCGAACCCCAGCAGGGTCCCGACAACATCTACCAGCGAATCGATCACGCCCACCTCATGAAAATGTACTTTATTTAGGTCTTGGCCATGGACCGTGCCTTCGGCTTCAGCCAACAGTTGGAAGGTGTGAAGGGCCTGGGAGCGTATGGCCTCCGGCAGGCGGCTATTTCCTAATGTTTTTCGAATAGCGGAGAGGGATAGGGGCTTAGTGAATCCTTTGTGTATATCCACATCCACTTTGGTAGCACGGATGCTGTTACGGATCACCTGCTGTGCTCGAAGCCGGTAGCCTTTGATGCCTAAGGATTTGAGACCTTTTTTCAATATATACAAGGGTACACCGGCATCCACCAGGGCACCCAAAAACATGTCCCCGCTGACTCCTGAAAATGCGTCGATATGAAGATGTCTGGTCATTGAATTGCGCTTGAAAACGTCCAAAGCCAAAACCGTAGCATATCAAAAACCTGAACGCGACGCTGAGTAAATCATTAAGATGTGGACGGAAATTTTGAAATTATCCGGGTTTTGTCACGGCGCACGAGGTTCCTTCGGTTTGGCTCAGGACAGGCCTTTTGTTACGGGCAAAAGGCCCCAAAACCAGGTTGGCTTTGTCGGACCCTTCGGGCTCCTTCGCCTTCCCCGACTCCGGCGGTGGGGCAAACTCGCGGAGCCTGTCCTGAGTCTTCTCGAAGGGCTCAGGCAATGCGCCGCCGTCTTTCCAAAGTCGCTTGCAGGGCTCGGTCACGCCAAAGGCCAAATAAAAAGTTGGAACATACCGAATGCACCAATGCTCATAATAGATGAAGGGGACGAGGGGGTATGCGGTTGAATGAGGAAAATAATAAAAATCAGGGGACTATTTAAAAACATAAGAGACTTGTACATCTTGTATGACACAATTAAAAAAAATATGCCCCTGTTCCTTCGTTTTATCACGAGGGTATCTTTGGACGGTTACATAGTTTTGGGTATATTTTTTCTTGTTTCTCTTCTTCTTCCCCCTGCAATGGGAGAAATAAGGGTAAATGATGAGTACCTCACCTGGCAGGAGTTTTGGAAAAGAGGAGAACCGCTGGTTGTGTTGGCTTGGGCAAGCTGGATGCTACCTATACCTTATGGAGTTCTTCGGAAAAAGAGGTGGGTTCGCCCGTTTTTGGTGTGTTTCCCAGTAATACAGGTTCTAACAATTGGAATCGTTGGCTTCCTTTTTGAGCATCCCGAAACTATACGCATCTTTAACAACTTTAACAGCACAAAAGATCTTCTATGGTATGTTTTTCATCTAAGTGTCTGGGTAATCTTGGCCACATGGTATCTCTATTATAAAAAAACGGTAGTGGAATTTTTTAACCTCGAGGAATCCCGAATTAGGTAGGCGAGAATCAAGGCTCAAGACCTGGATGAATTTTTTCTACCGACTTCCACAAAATTACATTGGTCTGAAGCGGAAATCTTTGGCACAATATGAAGGACGCTCTCAATAACGAACACCTAAGGATCTGAGTCTTGGTTGGAGGCTTCACAGTTTTGAGAGATCCTTCGTTATTCTCCCAATGACTTGATTGCCCGGGAGTTGCTTTATTCGGGCATTTCTCGGGATTCATCGACCATTGACTGATCGATGGAATTCACGTTTTTACACATAAGGAAACAGATGCCTCGTTTATTTAAAATTTCTCTGAAAACACTGCAAATTTTTTCCTTCAGTCTCATTGTCAGTTTAGCCTTTTCCCAACAGGTTGATGCCAAACGAAAAAAAGGATCAGCGACCTCCCCCGTGAAAATTTCTGAAGTGGTCGTCTCCCCTGCGCCCTTTATCCTTGGGAAAAGTCCGTTGAAACTGACCCTGCTCGTGGAATTGCCGTCATCGTTACGTGGAGCCAATGTGCTGGAAGTCTCTGCCATGATTACGTCACCGACACGGCGCTCCATGAGTTTTATCGCACATCGTCTGTTGGTAGACGAACTTGAGCCGAAAG